>JAGWTQ010000030.1 GCA_028868905.1 Betaproteobacteria bacterium | reverse complement strand
CCCCATCAGGGGTTTGGTGAACAGGGTCCAGGTGTACTGGGGGCTGGATATGGCCATCATGCAAATCAGGCCGAGCAGCAGTTGAATCCAGCGTTCGCGGCCACTGGCGGGCGCTTGTGTGGTTGTCATAGGGCATTCCTCATCCGTAGTGTTGATGTCAGCCGGTTTCAGGGCACCACATTTCGCAGACAGCGTTGCGCGAAAAACCGGATCTACCACGACACAAGCAAAGGACATGCCAAACAGCGCGCTCTTACGCCCCCTCGCGCGCGGAGCTCAGCAACGGAAAAAAACCTGCAAGCCCCAGCACCGGCCCGGGCAACAACAACCAGGCCACTGCCGTGCCCCAGCCGGTTACGGCCTGGGTGGTCAGCGCAATCGCCGCCACGGTGATGGAAAAACCGATGGCGTTTTGCAGGGCCAGTGCGCTGCCCACCAGGTGAGGTGGACAGGCGGCCGCCGACAGCGCCGAAAAATGCGGGGAATCGGCCACCACGGTGGCACCCCACAGCAGAAGCAGCGGCAGCAGCCAGGCGGCGGGCCAGGTCGCTGCGCCTGCTGCGAACAGGAAGCAGCAAAACCCGGACAGGAACAGGGCCGATGCCGCCACGCGTGCGCTGCCCACGCGACGGGCCCAGGCCCCGCCCAGAAAACAGCCCAGGCCTCCGGCCCCCATGATGAGAAATGCCAGCCCCGCAGCGCCCAAACCCGGAAAGTCGCGCACCAAAACAGTGCGCGCCACCAGCATCGGCACCAGCGTCCAGAACGCATAGAGTTCCCACATGTGTCCGAAGTAGCCCAGGGCCGAGGCCCTGAAACGCGGGGAACGGAAAGCCCGGAGCACCTGCCCGGGACGGGACTCCGTCCGGTCCGGGCGCTGCCGCAGATGCGGCCCGTCGCCCAGCCGCAGCACGATGCCGGCACCCGCGAGCGCCAGCAGGGAAGAGGCCAGAATGACCCCCTGCCAGGGCCATGAAGCCCCCATCAGGCGCAGGGCGTGCGGCAGGGCGGAACCGAGCGTGAGCATGCCCACCAGCTGGGCCAGGGCGCTGCCTGCGCGCTCCGGCGCCCAGCTCACGACGAGCTTCATGCCGATGGGGTAGATGCCGGCCAGGGACGCGCCCACCAGGAAGCGGAAGCAAAGGGCGCTGGCAAGCCCCGCCGACCCTGCCGCAAAACCCGCGTTGAAGAGGGCGCCGCCCACGGCACAGACGGCGAAAATGCGGCTTGCGGGAAAACGGTCGGCCAGACCGGACAACGAAAAAAACAGCGTGCCGGCAATGAAGCCCAGCTGCACGGCCGTGGTCATCCAGCCGATGTCACCCGGGGTCAGCCCCCAGGCCCGCATGAGGTCATCGGCCGCGCCGTTGGCGCTGAACCAGAGCGAAGTTCCGAACAACTGCGAGAGGGCTATCCAGGCGACGGGTGACCTGGGAGCGGATGTCAACGCGCAACCGCCTGTTTCATGGCGCCTTCCCCGGGATTCGGCATATGAATCCTGTAGAATAGCGCAAATATGCTTTCCGTTTCCCAACTCACCTGCCAAAGGGGCGAACGGGTCCTGTTCCGGGACCTGAGTTTTGCCCTGCCCGCAGGCCAGTGGCTGCAAGTGGCCGGGGCCAACGGGGCCGGCAAGACCAGCCTGCTGCGCATCCTGGCCGGGCTTTCCGAACCCGTTTCGGGTCAGGTGACCTGGAACGGCCAGGGCCTGCGGGAAGACCGCGAGGCCTTTCATGCAGACCTGCTCTACCTGGGACACCAGGGAGCCCTCAAGGAAGAGCTCACCCCCCTGGAAAACCTCACCCTGAGCCTGGGCATGGAAGGCTTTCCGCCGGATGAGGCCCGGGTGACCGAAGCCCTGCACCGGTTCGGGCTGCAAGGGCGGGAAATGCTGCCGTCGCGTTACCTTTCCGCCGGGCAGCGCCGGCGCGTGCTGCTCTCCCGCCTGCTGCTGCGGCCGGCGCCGCTGTGGATACTGGACGAACCGTTCACGGCGCTCGACGTGCATGCGGTCGCCACCCTGTGCCAGCTGATCGAAAACCACCTGGCCGCGGGCGGCAGCGCCATCCTCACCAGCCACCAAACCTTTTCGTTGCCCCCGGGGCTCAGCGTCACCCTATGAGCGGCCTCCTCACTCCTTTCCGCCAGGCGGTGCGGCGCGACCTGCTGCTGGCGGCGCGGCACAAGACGGAAGTCATCACCGCCCTGTTTTTCTTCGTGATCGTGGTCAACCTGCTGCCCCTGGGCATCGGACCGGATGCCGACCTGCTGCGCAAGATCGCGCCCGGCGCGCTCTGGATCGGCGCCCTGCTCGCCACGCTTCTGGGCCTGCAGCGACTGTTCGCCCCCGACCACCAGGATGGCACGCTGGAACAGATGGCTTTGTCACCCCAGTCCTTTACGCTGCTGATTGCCGGTAAAATCATGGCGCATTGGCTGGTGTCCGGCCTGCCGGTGGTGCTGATCGCCCCCCTGCTCGGCGTGCAATTCGACCTGCCTGCACGAAGCCTGGGTATCCTGACGCTCTCGCTGCTGCTCGGCACGCCCATCCTGTCCCTCATCGGGGCCGTGGGCGCCGCCCTGACGCTGGGCGTGCGGGGCAGCGGGGTGCTGCTGTCCCTGCTGATCCTGCCGCTCTACATTCCGGCCCTGATTTTCGGAGCGGGGGCGGTGGAGGCGGATCTGGCCGGCCTGGGATTTGAAGGCCACCTGTCGCTGCTGGGCGCGCTGCTGCTCGCCTGCACAGTCTTTGCGCCGTGGGTGTCCACGGTGGCGTTGCGCGTTGCGCTGGAGTGAATGAATGAGCACGTCCCTGATCAACTGGTTCAAGTTTGCTTCGCCGGCTTCCTTCTACCCCCTGGCCGGCCGGCTGATTCCCTGGTTTGCTGCGGCCACGCTCCTGCTGGCTGCGGCCGGTCTGTGGGTGGGGCTTGCGGTCGCACCCACCGACGCCCAGCAGGGCGAAGGCTACCGGATCATTTTCGTGCACGTCCCGGCCAGCTGGATGTCCATGTTCATTTACTGCATCATGGCCTTCTGGTCCGCCCTGGGCCTGTCGTTCAACACGCGCCTGTCGGGCATGATGACTTCGGCGCTGGCGCCCACGGGCGCCCTGTTCGCCTTCCTCTCCCTGTGGACCGGTTCGCTGTGGGGCAAGCCCATGTGGGGAGCGTGGTGGGTGTGGGATGCGCGCCTGACCTCGCAGCTCATCCTGTTTTTCCTCTACCTGGGTTTCATCGCCCTGCAGGCCGCCATCGACGACCCGCGCCGCGCCGACAAGGCAGGCGCGATCCTGGCCCTGGTGGGTGTGGTCAACGTCCCGATCATCTACTTTTCGGTGCAATGGTGGAATACCCTGCACCAGGGCGCTTCCGTTTCCATGACCAAGGCCCCCAGCATGGCCCACACCATGCTGCTGGGCATGCTGCTGATGGCGCTCGCCTTCTGGGCCTACACCATCACCATGGCCCTGACCCGGGTGCGTTGCATCATTCTCGAACGCGAACTGACGAGCGAATGGGTGAAGAAAAATGCAATGGAATAGCTGGAGCGAATTCTGGGCCATGGGCGGCTATGGCCTCTATGTATGGGGCAGCTTCGGCGCCTGCCTGCTGGGGATGGTGATCGAGCCCTGGCTGCTGCAGCGCCGGCGCCACGCCATCCAGGCCCGTCTGCCGCACAAGGAGTCTGCCCGATGAAACCCCGTCACAAACGCCTGCTGCTCATTCTGGCCGCACTGGCCGTGCTGGGCGTGGCTGCCGCACTGGTGCTCAATGCCTTCCGCAGCAACCTGGTGTTTTTCTACACCCCCACCCAGATCGCCAACGGCGAAGCGCCCAAGAACCGTGCCTTCCGCATCGGCGGCCTGGTGAAGAGCGGCTCGCTCAAGCGCGATGGCATCACGGCCCATTTCATCGTCACCGACACCGCCAGGGAGTTTACGGTACAGTACACCGGCATCCTGCCCGACCTGTTCCGCGAAGGGCGCGGCGTGGTGGCGCAGGGCAAGCTGGGAGACAACGGACAGTTCGTGGCTACGGAAGTGCTGGCCAAGCACGACGAAAACTACATGCCGCCGGAAGCCAAGAACGCGGTGGAACAGGCCCAGAAAGCCGCCAAAACCCTCAAGCAGTAAACTTCATTCCGCCGGCCGGATGGCCGGCGGAAACATCCCTCAGGGCTGGACCTTGCTGATGGTGACCTGGAGATCGTGCGCGCCCGGCTTCACGGGCAGGCTGGCTCCGATCAAATCCCCGCTGGCCGGCGTTGCGCTGCCCGATTTCGACACCCGCACTTCCACCCGCACAAGGCTTGCAGAAGACAGGTTGAATTGCGGGCTCATGGCCATGTCGTCGGTCAGGGCAAAATCAAGCGGCAACTGGCTGACCGTGGTGCGCACGACGGCGAGCGGCATGCGCGGCCCGTCCACGGCACGCGCAAAAATGAATACGGTGTCGTTGGGCGACGCTTTGCCCTTGAGCGCCGGATCGATGCTGACGCGCCCGGTCACCGTGCTGGAAGCGCGGGCGGCCTTGGCTTCCGCAGGCCCGTCGGGCATCTGGAAACGGTTTGCCGCAAGCGGCGGCAAATTGGCCTTGGCCCGTGCCATGTTGAGGTTCTGCAGCACGAACTGGGCATCAGGCGAACCCGGCTCCAGCAGGGGCATCAGCTTTTCCCAGTAACCGGCCGCCTTGCGGTAATCCTTGCCGGCGAACGCAAAACCTCCAGCCAGGAACAACCCCTTGCCGTTGCTGGGGTCCTGCGCGAGCGCCTTCTGTACCAGCGCCTGTGCTTTGACCATGCCCTGGTCTTCGCCCGAGGCGGTCAGGGCTTCGGCGTAGTCCACCATCAGCGTGGGATCTTCCTCGATCTGTTTCGTCAGATGGCCGAAAGCTTCCACCGCTTCCTTGGGCTTGTCGAGATTCATGTAGGAACGTGCCAGCATGGCCCACCCTTGCGGGTTGTCCGGATTCTTGGCGAGCTTTGCCGCAAGCGACGCCACCATTTCACCCACCTGCTTTTCAGTGACTTCCTGGGGCGCTTGCTGGGGATTGAACGCTTCGGGATGTCCGTGCCAGGCATAAAGGCCTCCGGCCACGAGGGGCAGCGCCACCAGGATGCCGATCGCCACTTTGCGGCCGTGGGAAAAATCGATGACTTCCGGCGCCACCGTCGTGTCTTCCAGCAAGCGCTTCTGGATTTCGTCGCGCGCCTGTGCGTAATCCGCGTCCGCCAGGCTGCCGTCACGATGCTCGGCTTCCAGTTCGGTCAACTGGTCACGGTACACCGCCGCATTGAGGGCTTTGCGATTGTCGCTCACGCCGGCGCGGCGGCGCAGCAGGGAAAAAAGCAGGATGGCGGCAACTGCCAGGGACAGCAGGCCGGCCGCAATGAGGAATGATGTCATGGTTGATCGCGCAGCAGCGCCTCGGCTTGTTTTTTCTGTTCAGGAGTCAGTGGGCTTTCAGGGGCTGCCCGGTTGCGATGGCGCAGCACCAGCGCCAGCGCACCCACCCCCAGCACCAGCAGCAGGAACGGGCCGAACCAGAGCAGCCAGGTGGTGGGCTTGACCGGCGGACGGTAGCGCACGAAATCGCCATACCGTGACACCATGAAATCCATCACCTGCTGGTCGGACTTCCCCTGCCGGATCTGCGCCCGGATTTCGCGCCGCAAATCTTCCGCCAGATCGGCGCGCGACCCGGCCAGGGATTCGTTCTGGCACACCAGGCAGCGCATTTCCTGGGCGATCTTGATGAGACGCTGTTCAACCACTTCGTCATCCGCCAGCGGCTTGGCCTCGTTGGCGTGTACCGGCCAGGTAAAACAGAGCAGGAGAAGCCACAACCACGGTTTCATTTTTTCAGCTCCGCAATGAGGGGCAGGATGGTCTGCTGCAACGCTTCGGGCGTGATGGGCCCGATCTGCTTGTAGCGGATGACCCCGGTTTTGTCGATCACATAGGTTTCAGGCACGCCATAAACGCCGTAGTCGATGCCGACACGACCGTCCGCATCCACGGCCGTCAGGGAATAGGGGTCGCCGTAATCGGCAAGCCATTTCTGGGCATCCGGCGTCTGGTCCTTGTAATCAAGCCCCACCATCGGCACCGCATGGGTGCGGGAAAACCGGAGCAGCACCGGATGTTCCTCGCGGCAGGACACGCACCAGGACGCCCACACGTTGAGCAGCCACACCTGCCCTTTCAGGTCGGCCGGGCTGAAGGTTTTTCCGGGCGCATGAAGTTGCGGCAACAGAAAATTGGGAGCCGGGCGGTTGATGAGCGGCGAAGGCACCAGGTGCGGATCCCGCGTAAGGCCGATGGCCATGAAAGCCACCAGACCGACAAAAGCCAGCAGGGGAATCACAAACCAGAGGTTGAATTTTTTCTTCATGCGCCCCCCACCTGCACGCGTTTGCCGCCGACCCGGTAGCGGCGGTCCGATGCAGCCAGGATGCCCCCCAGCGCCATCAGCACGCACCCGCCCCAGATCCAGTTCACGAACGGCTTGTAATACACGCGCACGCTCCACGCCCCGTTGTCGAGAGGTTCGCCGAGGGACACGTAAAGATCGCGGTCGACGGTGGAATGGATGGCTGCTTCGGTCATGGGCATGGGCGAGGAGAAATACGTGCGTTTTTCAGGCAGCAGTTCGCCCTTCACTTCCCCATTGCGCGCGTAGGTGACGGTGCCCTGCATGGCGCTGTAATTGGGGCCGGGCACTTCATGGACCCCCACCAGCCGGAACGTGGTGCCGGCCAGCGTGAGGGTGTCGCCCGGACCCATGCGCACATCCCGTTCCAGTTCGTAGCCCTTGATCAGGGTCACGCCGATGACGAATACCGCCAGGCCCAGGTGGGCCGTCTGCATGCCCCAGAACCAGAAGGGAATGCGTCCCACCTTGCGCCAGGCCCACACCTGCCGCGCAATGCCCAGCATGAGCCAGACGGCCACCGCGATGCCGAGTGCCGAAAGGGGCGAGAACGCACCCATCAGGAACGGCACCACCAGGCCCACCGCCAGCGCGACCACAATGTCCAGCCGGACCTTTTTCAGGATCTGGCCAATATCGGCCCGCTTCCAGTGCGCGAGTGTGCCGAGCGGCAGGATGGCGAGCAGAGGCAGCATGAGCGGCACGAACACCGTGTTGAAATAAGGCGGGCCCACAGAGAGTTTGCCCAGGTTGAGGGCGTCGATCACCATGGGGTAGATGGTGCCCAGCAACACGGACCCGGCCGCCACCACCAGCAGCACGTTGTTGAGCAGCAGGAAGGATTCGCGCGACACCAGCTTGAAGCGCCCGCCTTCACCCACCGACGGCGCACGCCAGGCAAACAGCGTGAGCGATCCGCCGATCACGAGCGCCAGGAACAGCAGCACGAACACGCCGCGGCGCGGATCGGTGGCAAAGGCATGCACGGATGTGAGCACACCGGAACGCACGATGAACGTGCCCACCAGGGAAAGCGAAAAGGCGGCGATGGCCAAGAGCACGGTCCAGCGCTTGAAGGCTCCGCGCTTTTCCGTCACCACCAGCGAATGGATCAGGGCAGTCCCCACCAGCCAGGGCATGAACGAGGCGTTTTCCACCGGATCCCAGAACCACCAGCCGCCCCAGCCCAGCTCGTAATAAGCCCAGCGCGATCCGAAACAGATGCCAAGTGTCAGGAACACCCAGGCCGCGAGCGTCCAGGGCCGGGACCAGCGTGCCCAGGTGGCATCCAGTTTTCCGGAAATGAGGGCGGACAGGGCAAAGGCAAACGCCACGGAAAAACCCACGTAACCCATGTAGAGCATGGGGGGGTGATAGACCAGGCCCGGATCCTGCAGCAACGGGTTGAGGTCGCGCCCTTCCTGCGCCGCCGGAAACAGCCGGTCGAACGGGTTGGACGTGAGCAGGATGAACAACAGGAACCCGATCATCACGAGCCCCAGCACCCCCAGCACGCGCGCCACGATGGGATCCGGCAGGCGCCGCGAAAAGAGGGCCACGGCAGCGGTCCATCCGGACAGCATCAGCACCCACAGCAGCAGCGAACCTTCGTGGCCGCCCCACACGGCGGAAAACTGGTATTGCACCGGAAGCTTGGAGTTGGAATGTTCTGTCACGTAAAGCACGGAGAAATCGTTGTGCAGGAAAGACCAGGCCAGACAGGCAAAGGCCACCACCACGCACAGAAACAGGGTCAGCGCCGTGGGTCGCGCAAGCCCTATCCAGGCCGCAATCCCTTTCTGGGCTCCGGCCAGGGCAAAGAAAGCCAGCGCTACCGAGAGCAGCATGGCCAGGATCAGGGCAAAGTGTCCAAGTTCAGGAATCATCCGGCACCCATTGGCGTCATGAAAATTGGGGAAAGTCCGTAAGTGTACATCAGCCCGGCATATAATGAAGGCAGCAGGTCGTCGATGGGTTCATACGGGAGATCGTCATGTTCACACACATCCTCATTGCCACGGACGGGTCGGAACTGTCGCACAAAGTCATCGCCGGAGGCCTTGAATTGGCCAAAGCGCTGGGTGCGCGAGTCACCGCCTATTCCTGCGTGGTGGAATACCTGCCCATGACGGAATTTGCGGTGGAAACCCCGCAAACGGTCATGGAACAGCTGGAATCCGAAGCCGAACGGCACCTCAAGACCTTTGCGGATCAGGCTGCCGCTGCCGGCGTCCCCTTCGAAACGGTCAAAAGCACCGAGTTTTCCCCCTACACCGGGATCATCGAAACCGCCCACAAGCACCACTGCGACCTGATCATGATGGCGTCACACGGACGCCGGGGGCTGGCCGGCATGCTGCTGGGCAGCGAAACCCAGAAAGTGCTGACCCATTCGCGGGTTCCGGTGCTGGTTTACCGCTGAATTACCGGCGGATCGCTCCTGGCGGCGTGGCCGGGACCGCATGCCAGGGTTCAGGGCATTGGCTCACGTAGGGATAGTAGCCCCGGGCCGACGTGCAATAAAACCAGCTCTGGGGCGCAGCGGGTCCGGCAGGACCTACATACGTGGTGCCTTGGGGCGAAACCGGAGTCTGGTTTACCACCACGGTCGCGGGAGGGGCGGCGTAGTACCCGTAACCCACGCCCCAGGGATAGGGATCATAAAACCAGGGGTCCGCCATGGCCCATCCCATTCCGAGACCGGCGCCCCACCCCCAGCCACCCCAGCCCCAATCTCCCCGATACCAGGGATGGCCGCCCCAGCGGCCGCCATTGCCATTCCAGGCCTGCCCGCCATAGGGGCCGGCATGGCCGGGATACGAGCCGTAGTGGCCGCCGCCCGCCCCAAAATGGCTTGCGCCGCCCCCTCCCATGTGGCCTCCGCCGCCAAAATGGCCGCCACCGCCACCGTGATCAGCCCATGCAGGGCCAGCGACCAGCAAGGCCACCCATGCCACAGGGAGCAGTGCTCGCCCCCTCGATCCGGGCTTTTTCATGACAGCCTCCGTCAAAAAATGGGGGACGCCGGCCGATCAGTATCCGCCTGCGGCTCCGCGACGATGCCCGTCGTAACCGCGGCCCATCATGCCGTGGCCGATCCATCCACCCTGGTAAGACTGCTGCCAGTAGAGATCAAAAATCGTTTTCTGTTTTGCATCCAGGGTGTCATAGAACTTTTTGGTATTCGCAAGCGCCGCTTCCAGCAAAGCCACGTGATCCTGCATGCGCTTGATTTCCGCACGCATGTGCTCCAGCCCGCGGGCCATGCGATCGGGTGTGGTCTGGGTGGAATGGGCCGGGTCTTCCATCGGCCCCAGCTTCATGTGGGCTTCGCGCCAGTGGCGCACTTTTTCGGTCTGTGCCTTCACGTTGTCCAGCACCTGGTGGGACCAGTCATCCCAGGCCTTTTGCTGCGCCGCAGTAAGGTCCAGCTTGGTTTTGAGGTCGCCCAGCATGCGTTCGGTATGGCCCACCCAGTCGACCGGGCCGAACGCGCCCCATTCTTCGGCAGCCGACGGGGCTGAAGCGGCGGGCGGGGTGGAGGCGGACGCCTTTTCGGCAGCCCACAGTGGAGACTGTTGCAGCATCAGGGTGCTGCCGGCAATAAGGACCAGTTTCTGAATGGATGAAATGCGCATCGTAAACTCCCGGGTCACGAAGGATGATATAAGTCGCTAGCATAATGACAACAGAAGGCCCGGGTTTGTTTCAAGAGGTACGATGTAACAAATTGTGGGCTAGAATGAGGTCCGTTTTCGCTGCTTCCCCGACCCGTCGCCGATTGGAGGTTTCCATGCGCCTACTCCGCCGCCTTGCCGTTGCCGCTTTCACCCTGTGCCTACCGCTGTCTGCCGTCCAGGCCGCTTCGCCGCTCGATGCCGTGCCGGAAACCATGCCTTTCGACATTCCCTACGGCCCGCCCATCTCGCTCGCCCAGGCGCGCCAGGCCATTGACGCGGCCATGGCCGAAGCGGCGTCCCACCACTGGAAACTCAATGTGGCCGTGGTGGACTCCGGAGGCAACCTGGTTTCTTTCGCACGCATGGATGGCGCCCAGCTCGCTTCCATCGCCATCGCGCAACACAAGGCCCGGGCGGCCGCCACCTACCGCAGGGAAACCAAGGCCTTTGAAACCGCCATCCAGGAAAAGGGCCTGAATTACGTCACCACCCTGGACGGCGTCATCGCTTCGCGCGGCGGCATTCCTCTGGTGGAGGCCGGAAAACTGGTAGGGGCCATCGGCTGCTCGGGAGGAACCGGTTCCCAGGATGAAGTAGCCTGCGCTGCTGGAGTGGCCGCGCTGCGACGCTGATCAGCGCAGAGGCTGGTGCTTCCAGCGAATGGAATAGGACGCCACCAGCACTTCCACCAGCAGCAGCACCAGGGCGATCAGGAACGAGCCAATGCCGCTCACGAACGTGCCGATCACGATCCGGCTCAACTGCAGGCGAGCGCCGGTGGTTTCCGTCAGAAACAGTTCAAGCACGGTAAGCCCGATCATGACGCCGCAAATCACCACGAACACCATGGACGCATTGATGAGCCAGCCGCGCGTGGCAAGCTGTCCCAATTCGGTTTCGAAACCGGTTTTCTGGGACAGGGCGTAGGCGTTCGGATTGAGCAGACTGTCCTGCAGGAAACGCGAGCGGTCCACCACGCGCGACAACCGCTGGGTCAGGGCGGACACCAGGTTGGCCACCGCGGTCAGGAGGAAAACCGGCGCGAGCGCGAGCTGGATGCCTTCGGTCAGGGAAGCGGTATCGGCGATCATCGACGTGACGTGAGCAATCAAAAGAAGGGAATATAGCCTGCCAGCAGGGGAATGGCCACTGCACCCAGGATGCCATGCAGCCCCATGGCCAGGCTGGCGTAGGTTCCCGCTTCAGGATGGATGCTGAAGGCGCGCGACGTGCCGATGCCGTGCGCCGCCACCCCGATCGCAAATCCCCGCTGCCACCAGTCCTTGACGCCCAGCGCATCGAGCACGAAACGTGCAAGGACCGCCCCCAGAATGCCCGTGATGACCGCAAAAACCGCCGTCAGCGTGGGGGAATAGCCCAGGCGCTCGGCCACGCCCATGGCGATCGGGGCCGTCACCGACTTGGACACCATGGCGCCCACGATGGCGTGGTCGGCGCCCAGGCTGCGGGCAATGCCCACCGCGCTGGCAATCGACACCAGCCCCCCCGACACCAGTGCCAGCAGCAACGGTCCCATGCGTCCCCGCAGTTCACGCAAACCGCGGTAAATCGGCACGGCCAGCGACACGGTGGCCGTGCCCAGGAGAAAATGGACGAACTGCGCGCCTTCAAAATATTTGGCGTACGGCATGTCCAGCAGCTCCAGGCTGAAGGCCACGATCAGTACCGCAATGGCCACCGGATTGGCCAGCGGGTGGCGGTTGCTGCGGATGTACAGGAAAAATCCGATCTGGTAGGCCGTGAGGGTGAGGATGAGGGCCAGCAGCGGGCTGCCTGACAGATAGACCCAGATTTCGTGGATCGGCAGCGACCTACTCATGGGTTGCCTTGCGGTTCAGTCCCTTGAGCACCAGCGCGGTCACCGCAACCGTCAGCAGCACGCTGCCCAGCAGCGCCAGAATGACGGCCCAGGCATGTTCACGCAATTGGGGCAGAAACAGGATGACGCCCGTGGCGGCCGGGACGAACAGGAGGCCCAGATGCTGGCTGAAGGCATCGGAAACCAGCGCCAGATTATCCGGAACCCGCCCGCGCACGACCAGGAATGCCAGCAGGAAAACGAGTCCCAGCACCGGTCCGGGAATGGTGGGCAGGAGAAAATGGGATGCCAGTTCGCCCGCCCCCTGCCACAGCAGGATCTGAACCAGCCCCGGAATCATGTCTCCAGCAGTGCTCGCAGCATCCAGGCGGTTTTTTCGTGAATGTCCATGCGTTGCGTGAGCAGGTCGGCGGTCGGTTGATCGTCAGCGCCATCGGCACGCTTGAAGACCTCGCGCGCCGTGGCGGCCACCCGTTCGTGGCCTGCGGCCAGCAGTTCCACCATGCGCTGGGCCTTGGGCGGCGTACCGGGCACGTCGGGCAGTGCCGTCAGCTTGGCAAACGCCGCATAGGACCCCGGCGCGGGAAAACCCAGAGCCCGGATGCGTTCCGCAATGGGATCCACCGCGTTCCACAATTCCGTGTACTGGGCCATGAACATGGTGTGCAGCGTGTTGAACTGGGGCCCCGTGACGTTCCAGTGAAAATTGTGGGTGGTCAGGTAGAGTGTGTAGGTGTCGGCGAGCAGCCGGCTCAGGCCTGCCGAAATGGCTTTGCGGTCCGCTTCGGAAATGCCGATTTTTATGGACGGTGTTTTTTTGGCCATGATGCGCTCCCCGATCAAGTCCAGTCAGAACCCGAATCGCCGCCGGAATCCCACGATCCTGCGTCGGAAACTCCGAAATCCTGGCCACCCATGTCACCGTTGGCCATGGAATCGGCGCCCGGCGCCATGGTGCCGCGGTCAGGCCCGTCCACCAGGCGGTGCGCCAGGGCTTCGCCTGCCACCATGCCGGCACCCAGTGCCGCCCCCGTGGCCAGTGTACCCAGAATGCCGGAACCGCCGCCGCCCATGGGAGCCATCGGCGTGCCCATCGGGGCTGCGCCGGGAGGGTAATACCCGGGACCAGGCTGGCCGTACATCACTGGTGCGTTTTGCTGGGCCTGGCGTCGCACCATCCACAGCACGAACAACAGCCCCAGTCCACCCAGGACCAGGATCCAGCCCCAGGACATGCCGGATCCGGTACCACTTCCGGCCACGCCGTTACGCGCACCCAGCTGTGCCTGCAGTTCCTGTACCGCGGCCGGTTTGGCAAACGGCAAGCCGGGCTCCAGCTTTTCGGCCAGCGCCAGTTCGTTGCGCGCGGCCGGAATCTGGCCGGAACGCGCCAGCACTTCAGCGTTCACGTAATGGGCCTTGGCGCTGTTGGGATGCGCGTTCACCACTTCCTGCATCATGCTGCGCGCTTCGGCCAGATGGCCACTGCGGGCCGCGCCATAAACCTGGTCCATGGTCGGTTCCGCAGCAGCCAGGACCGCCTGTCCTGCCAGGAAAAGTACCAAACTCAGTCGTAACCAAAACTTCATGTCGCGTCCTCCGCAATGCTTGTCTGATGAGACCGGGGCACTCGCGTGCCCGTTCCTTGGCATCATGATGCCACAACCCGGTATATGGGTGCTTTTGCCGCAATTGCAAGTGCGCAGGCGCGCTGAATTTTACGGACAGGGGGCGGGAATGTTACGCTGACCGGTCATGGTGAACCCTTTCCGCCTTCACAGACGTCCCACGCTCGCGGTCGGCTTCCTGGCCGCCCTGGCCATCGTGGTGATCGTGCTGGCCACCCTGTTCCTGCTGTGGGACCTGCGCAAGCGGGCGATCATGCGCGACCGGCTGGAAACGGTCAGCATCACCCGCATGTTCATGGAGCAGACCGAACGCAACTTCGAGCGCGCCGATCTCATCCTGCGCGCAGTCCAGGAACGCCTGCAGGACCCCTACGGCATGCGCCTGGCACTGAACAGCATGCCCGTACACCTGATGCTGGGCAGCCATGTGCTGGGCATGCGCCAGATCGACACCCTCACGCTGCTGGACACTTCAGGGCGCGTGGTCAATTCTTCGCAGGGGGAGAACGGCATTCCCTCCTTGGCGGCCGACCGCCCTTACTTCCGGGCCTTCACCGGCGGGAAAGACCCCGGACTGTTCATCGGCAAACCCGAACGCCAGGCGGGCGGAAATGCCTGGAGCATTCATCTGGCCAGAAAAATCACGGCGCCCGACGGATCGTTTCGCGGCGTGGTGGTTGCCGCCCTCGACATCGCCCGTCTCGAACAGTTCTACCGGATCCTGCAGCCGGATTATGCGCGGCCGGTTTCGCTGTATCTCATGGACGGCACGCTGCTGGTGAGCCTGCCGCCGCGTGACAACATGATCGGCGATCGCCCGCCTGAACTGGGCGACGATCCCCTGCCGCCCCCGGGCGACTCCGTGCACTTCGTCAACCACGTCAAAGGCGTGGGGGAACTGGAAGCGTTCACGCTGGGCAGCCTCGCACGCTTCCCGCTGGCCGTGAGCGTGACCACCGACGAAGACGAGGCCCTGGCTGCCTGGCGGGAAACCACCGTGCCCATCGTCTTGGGCGCCACCCTGGTGAGCGCGTTCATCGCCCTGGTGGCCAGCCTCCTGAGCTTTGAACTGTCGCGTCAGCAAAGGCTGGAACGGGCCCTGGGAGAAGCCCATGATCGCTACCACCGCACGGTGGATTCCGTCATGGACGCCATCATCGCCGTTGACGAAAACCAGCGCATCACCCTGTTCAACCCCGCCGCTTCCCGCATGTTCGGATACGGCGCCGATGAAATCATCGGCAAACCCCTGTCCCTGCTGATTCCATCCCGCCACACGCACACGCACCACATGCACGTGCAGCAATTCATGCGATCCGAAGCCAGTTCACGCACCATGGGACCGCAGCTCGAGATTACCGGCTTGCGTGCCGACGGCAGCGAATTCCCCATCGAATCGACCATTTCCCACACCCTGATCGACGGCCGGCCCCAGCTTACGGCCGTCCTGCGCGACGTGACCGAACGCCGCCGTGCCGAAAAAGCGCTGCGCGACGTGAATCAGCAGTTGCGCGGACTGTCTGCCGCCCTGGAAAACGTGCGCGAACAGGAACGCACGCGCATCGCCCGCGAGCTGCACGACGAACTGGGGCAGCAGCTGACCGGCCTCAAGCTGGATCTGTCCTGGCTCAGCAGCCGGCTCAAGGAGGGGCGCCCCGCGGCCACCGAACGGGTGGATGAAATGCGCCGCCTGCTGGATACGGCCATCGGCTCGGTGCGCCGCATTTCCACTGAACTGCGCCCGATCATCCTGGACGACCTTGGGTTTGGCGAAGCGCTGGCCTGGCTGACCGGCGAATTCGCAAAACGTTCGGGCATCGACGTCTCGCTCGACCTCCAGGACGTCCACCGGGTCCAGGACAATGACCTGTCCACGGCCCTGTTTCGCATCATCCAGGAATCGCTCACCAACGTCGCGCGCCATGCCAATGCCCGCAAAGTGACAATCCGCATCGCGGCCGATGAGCACGAACTGCTGTTGACCGTGCGCGACGATGGCGACGGACTGGCACGCGATCCGCGGCCCGGCGGATTTGGCCTGGTCAGCATGCGCGAACGGGCTAACGCGCTGGGAGGGAATTTCAGTATCATCACTGGAGAAGACGGTGGCACCACGGTCTGTGTGTCCCTGTCCCTGGAGTTGCCGATTTTTGCCGGAGCACCGCATGAAACATGAAGTGCTGGTCGCGGATGATCACGCCATCATCCGGGACGGCCTCAAAATGATCCTGTCCGACACAGATGACCTGATCGTGGCCGGAGAGGCCAGCGATGGCAACACGGTCCTGGACCTGGTTGAAGCCCGCTCCTGGGACCTGGTCGTGCTCGACCTGTCCATGCCGGGGCGCAACGGCCTGGAACTCATCAAGCTGCTGAAGGCTTCCCGTCCCAAGCTGCCCATCCTGGTTTTCAGCATGCACCCGGTCGAACAATATGCCGTGCGCGCCATCCGGGCGGGGGCTTCAGGCTACCTTTCCAAGGAGGAGGACAGCGAGCTGCTGCTGCCCGCCTTGCGCAAAGTGGCGGCCGGCGGCCTGTTCATCAGCCCCAAGGTGGCCGAGCTGCTGGCCACCGACGTGTCCTCGGGATCGGACCTCGAGCCGCACAGGGCGCTGTCCAACCGCGAATACGAAATTTTCACCCGCATCGTGCGCGGCGTCAGCCTGACCGACATTGCCGAAGACCTTTCCCTCAGCATCAAGACCGTCAGCACCCACAAAACCCATATCCTGGAAAAAATGGGCATGGCAAGCCAGGTGGACCTGGTGCGCTACGCCATCGAACACCGCCTGCTCGACCTGGAGCGCGAATAGGAACACTCCGAGTCGCCATAGGAATTTTCCTATGGCGATTTTCAACGTAGTCCTATATTTTTTCGCAACGCAAAAAATCAAAATTCACCTCAGGCGTGAAGTGTGTTGACCCATCGGGTCCCAACACCTCACGCAAGCCAACCGGCCTGATTACCGAGGTGAAAAAATGAAAAAACCTGCACGCTCTGCCCTCTCCGCAACCCTGGCCTGTGCCGCCCTGCTGCTGCTTGCCCCCGCAGCCCACGCCGTCGATGCCGAAGCGGCCAAAAGCCTGGCGCGCCAGAACAACTGCTTCAAATGCCATGCCGTCGACAAGGACAAGGATGGCCCTTCCTACAAGAAGGTGGCGGCAAAATTCCACGGCAAGGCCAACGCCGAAGCCCGCCTGATCGAACACATCACCTCCGGTGAAAAGGCCAAGTTCCCGGACGGACACGAAGAAGAACACAAGATCGTCAAAACCTCGCCTCCCAAGGACATGGACCAGATCCGCAACCTCGTGCAGTGGATCCTGGCGCAATAACGGCGAACTGAAGCCATCTGACAAACGGGACAGGGGATAAGCACATGAACGTCATTCGAAAACTGCTCGCTGCCTGCATGCTGGCGGGAAGCCTGGGCGCCGTACCGGCCTTTGCCGCACCGGCAAGCAAATTGCCGGAACTGGGCGGCGATGTGGCCAAATCCAAAGCCGAACAAGCCCAGACTTCCCTCCGGAAAGACGCGATCTGCACGCGCTGCCACGATGAAAGCGAAACCGTGCCGGTGCTGTCGATTTACCAGACCAAGCATGGCGTGAAAGGCGATCCCCGCACGCCCACCTGCCAGTCCTGCCACGGGGAAAGCGAAAAACACCTCAAGGGCGATCCCAACGTCAAGGGCCGCCCGGCACCGGACATCGTGTTCAACAAGAAAACCTATCCGGCCTCGGATGACAAGGTGCGCGCCAGCCAGTGCCTGACCTGCCACAACGGGACCAACCGCAACAACTGGGACGGGGGCACGCACCAGAACAACGGCCTTGCCTGCAACGACTGTCACAAGGTGCACCAGCCCATGGACAACGTGCTGGCCAAGAAAACCCAGACGGCCGTGTGCTTCACCTGCCACAAGGAGCAGCGTGCCGACAGCCACAAGATGTCCACCCACCCCATCGACGTGGGCAAGGTGGTTTGCTCGGATTGTCACAATCCGCATGGCTCCACGGGTCCGAAACTGCTGAAGAAGAACACCGTCACGGAAACCTGTTTCCAGTGCCATGCCGAAAAACGCGGCCCGTTCCTGTTCGAGCATCAGCCGGTGGTGGAAAGCTGCACCAACTGCCATACGCCGCATGGCTCCAACATCACGCCATTGCTCAAATCGCGCCCGCCCTTCATGTGCCAGGAATGCCATGACGGCACCCATGCCAGCGGTTCGCCTGCGGGTCCCGCGGCAGCCGGAAAACAGGCTGGGTTGTCCACGGCACCCAACAAGAATCTCGTGGGTCGCGCCTGCATGAACTGCCACAGCCAGATTCACGGCTCGAACAGCCCAGCCGGCGGCTACTTCCAACGCTAATTTCTGGGATCGGAGTTTGCTATGAAAAACATGAACCCGCACTTCAAGCTGAGCGTGCTGGCCCTGGCCGTGGCTGCCGCCCTCACCGCACTGCCTGCCCAAGCCGACGATCAGGAAGCCGCCGCACTCAAAACGCCTTCCAACTTCCTGGAACTGGGGCCCATTTATAACTCGGCCGATTCCGCCAAATACGGCGAATACACCGGGCTGGACCGGTCTGGATGGTACCTGGGCGGCAACATGGGCATCCGGGGCGGCAACGCCTACAACAACAATGAGGGAGGCGGAACGGAACGCTGGTCCATCTTCGGCGACGATCTGGGCCTCACTTCCCGCACCCTGAAAGGTACCTACAGCAACCAGGGCAGCTGGAGCGTCGGCGTGGGTTACGACGAACTGCGCCACTACATCACGGACACCTATCAAACCCCTTACATGGGGGCGATGGGCAATAATGTGTTCACCCTGCCTTCCAGTTTCGGCACGGCGTCCAACACCACGACCCTGAACAGCGCCCAACTGGGAGCTTTCCATCCGCTGGAAATCAGTTCCACGCGCGCCAACACGTCATTCAACAGCAACCTGATCATCAACTCGCGCCTGAACCTGAGCTTCGACTACAACCACCTCGACCAAAGCGGCGCCAAACTGATGGGGTTTGGCGCTGCGGCCCTGAACGGGGCCAGCGGCGAAGTGGTGTCGATCCTGCCCATGCCCACCAGCTACCAGACCGATACCATCAACCTGGCCCTCAACTGGAAAGGAGACAAGGGCCATATGACTGGCGGGTACTACGGCTCCCTGTTCCGCAACAATTACAACCAGGTCACTTTCCAGACATTCGGTGGTGCCAATACGCTGCAGAACATGAGCACCGCACCCAGCAACATGTTCCATCAGCTCAACCTGGCCGGAGGCTACAATTTTTCGGAGCGCACCAAATTTGCCGGCAACCTCTCCTACGGCCGCAACACCCAGGACAGCGGCTTCGTGGTGGACCCCGGGATGATGGTGAGCCCCATGCCGCGCACGTCGCTTGACGGCCTGGTCAACACCACCCACGCCGACATGAAGCTGACGGACCAGACCACGCGCAAGCTCAAGTTATCCGCCGGCCTCAAATACGACGAGCGCGACAACCAGACTTCATCCAACATCTACAATTTCAATGCCATCAGCGGGGAAACGGCCAGCATTGCCAATTACCCCAACACCCCCCTCAGCACCAGGAAATACCAGGTGGAGCTGGCAGGCGACTACGCCCTGGCCAAAAAACAGAACCTCCGGCTGGCCTACACCTACGAAGACACGTCGCGCTGGTGCAACCAGTATGGGGTCAATGCAGGATATCCGGCGGGGACCAATTGCGTGGTGGCCACGTCCACCAAGGACAACCGGATGGATGCCACCTACAAGCTGCAGCCTTACGAGAGCCTCAATGTCCGCCTGGGGTATGTCTACAGCGACCGCAACAGCAATTTCGACCCCAACGCCATTGCGGCCTTCATCGGCACCAAAGGCAACCCGGTCACGGCCACCACCCTCATCCCAGGACTCAATGCGGGCGACTTCCCGGGTTTCTATCCGATGTTTGACGCCTCGCGCACCCAGCAGGGGCCGAAAGCCAACCTCAACTGGCAGGCCACCGACCGCCTGTCCCTCGGCATGGGCGGCAAGTACACGGAAGACAACTACTACGACTCCACCTATGGGGTGAAAAGCGGGAAATCCTGGAGCCTCAATCTGGATGCCAACTACCAGTACCGGGAAAGCGGTTCCCTGTCGGCCTACTTTACCCGGCAGGCCCGTGAACGCACCATGACCAACCTGCAAAACGGCCCCACCACTGTCACGACGGCCACGGCCACCCGCATCAGCGTGCCGGCAAACGGCAGCTGGAACAACACCCTGACGGATGACGACACCACCTTCGGGCTGGGCATCAAGCAAGGCGGCTTCATGCAAGGCAAACTTGAGCTGACCGGGGATCTCACCTATTCCCTGGGCAACACGAACTATGGCACGCAGCTCAATTACGCCACCACCACAACCACGGGGCTCACCTGTGGCGCCGCGAGCATCATGTCGTGCGGTTCGCTGCCCGACATTCGCAACGCCATGACGCAGCTCAAGCTGGGGAGCACTTACCAGGTGGACAAAAACTCCAAGGTCGCGCTCCGGTACATTTACCAGCATCTGAGCAGCAATGACTACTATTACAACGGTTACCAGTACCTCTACACTCCGACCACGCTCATGGCCACCAACCAGCAACCGGGCGGCTACAGCGTGAATACAGTGGCTGTGACCTACGTCTATAACTTCTGATGATGAACACCCGGGCAAAAACAGCCTGTTCGATCCAAGCCGGCGCTGGTCTCAGCGCCGGCACGTCTCGTTTCATTCTTTCGGAGTAACCCTTCGTGGACAACAACAATCCCGGCGCATTCAAACGGTTCTGGAACATGCTCAAGCGGCCGAGCGCGAAATACTCCCTCATCGCGATTGCGGGCACCTCGTTCGTGGCCGGCATCATTTTCTGGGGTGGGTTCAACACGGGCATGGAAATGACGAACACACTCGATTTCTGCGTCACCTGCCATGAAATGCGCGACAACGTGTACCAGGAATACAAGGAAACCATCCATTACACCAACCGCAGCGGCGTAAGGGCCGTCTGCTCCGACTGTCACGTGCCAAAAGACTGGGTTCACAAGATCGTCCGGAAATCGAAAGCAGCGTTCGAGATATGGGGGAAAATCACCGGCAGCATCGATACCCGGGAAAAGTTCGAGGCGCGGCGCATGACGCTGGCCTCCCATGAATGGGAGCGCATGAAGGATAGCAATTCAAGGGAATGCAGGAACTGCCACAGCTTCGATGCCATGAGCCCCGAACTGCAAAAGCAGACCCCCTACAAAAAGCACATGAAGGCCAGGGAAGAAGGCAAGACGTGCATCGATTGCCACAAGGGCATTGCACACCACTTGCCGAAAGAATACGTCGAACCGGATGAATGAGATCGCGAGGCCACCCATGAAAACCCTGTTCAACCGCCCCCTCCTATGGATTGCCGCCAGCGCCCTGATGTTGCAGGGAGGGATGGTGCTGGGGGCTCCCGCCCAAGACCAGCAACCCGTGGCCTCCTTCGCCCACTCTTTTGACTGGAC
>JAGWTQ010000086.1 GCA_028868905.1 Betaproteobacteria bacterium | reverse complement strand
GCGCCGTGGCTGGCTTCCCCAACTTTTTTCTGCTGGGCGGCCCCAACAGCGGCCTGGGACACAATTCCGTGGTGTTCATGATCGAGGCCCAGGCCCACTGGATTCTGCAAGCCCTGCGTGCCGCCCGCCGCCGGCAGGTGCGAACCATTGCGCTGCGGCCCGGGTCTTACGAAAAAGCAGGCCGGGAAATGGCCCGCCGCTCGCGCACCACGGTCTGGGAGGCAGGCTGCCGCAGCTGGTACCTTGACGAACAAGGCCACAACACCGCAATCTGGCCTGGCTTGTCAGCGGAATTCTGGCTGCGTACCCGCCGTTTCAATGCACGCGATTTCATCCTGGAGAACCATGACTGTCCTGCCCCTGCACACCCTGGAAGCGAGCGTTCTGGCGCAACGCCTGAGCCGGCGCGACATCAGCGCGGAAACCCTGCTGCGGAGCTGCCTGAATCACATTGACGCCCGCGAACCGGTGGTGAAAGCCTGGGCCTGGCTCGAGCGCGAGGCGGCACTGGAACAGGCGCGCCAGATGGATCGCGGTGCCGTGCGCGGCTTGCTGCATGGGCTCCCGATCGGGGTCAAGGACCTCATGGACACGGCCGACATGCCCACCGCCTACGGCTCCCCCCTCTACCGCAACCACCGTCCCCGGCAGGATGCCGCGGCCGTGGCTCTGGCACGCGCGGAAGGCGCGCTGGTGCTGGGCAAGACCGTCACCACCGAATTCGCCGTGTTCCATCCCGGGCCCACCGCCAATCCGCGCAACCCCGAACACACCCCCGGCGGCTCCTCCAGCGGCTCCGCGGCCGCTGTGGCCGACCGCATGGTGCCCCTGGCATTCGGCACGCAAACCGGCGGTTCCATCATCCGGCCCGCGGCCTACTGCGGCATCGTGGGTTACAAGCCCACTTTCAACACGCTTCCCCGCAGCGGCGTGAAAGCGCTCGCCGACTCCCTCGACACCGTGGGTTCCATGGCTCGCAGCGTGCGCGATGCGGCCCTGTTTGCCGCGGCCGCGAGCGGCTTTCACGGCCTCGTTCTGGACGAAACGCCGGCGGGCCGGCCACGCATCGGACTGTGCCGCACCTGGGAATGGGAGCACTGCGAAGCGGCACAACAACAGGCCGTGAGCGAAGCGGCCGCCACGCTGTCCCGTGCCGGGTTCAGCGTGAAGGAAATGCCGCTCCCCCTTCCTTTTTCCCGCCTGGCCGCGGCCCAGTACACCGTCATGCTGCGCCAGCAATACCTCTCGCTGAGCGGGGAACGCCTGCATCACTGGGAGGGCTTGAGTTCCACGCTGCAAGGCGTGTTGTCCCAGGGGGTGGCCGTCACGGATCATGCCTACTGGGACGCCCTCGGACACATCCGCCACTGCCAGGCGCTGTTCGACGACCTGTTCCGCGAGACCGACCTGCTGCTGGCTCCGAGCGTCAGCGGAGAAGCCCCGCACAGCCTGGCTTCCACCGGCAATCCCCTGCTGCAGCGCGTATGGACCGCCCTGCACGGGCCGGCCCTGCATTTGCCCAGCGCACGCGGCCCCCAGGGACTGCCCGTAGGCGTGACGCTGGCCGGCCGCCCCGGCACCGACCGGGCATTCCTGCAGGCCGCCCAAACCGTTGAAACAGCCCTGGGAGTATCGGAACATGTATAAATACCCCTTGCCCGCCCCTTCCGAAATCACTTCGCCCGAAGCGTTCCGCCAGCGCCGTGCCCTGGTCGCCGCGCTGGGCCTGGGAGCGGCCGGTGCCTGGCCGCTGCCGGCAAGCGCCACCCTGCGCCAGAAGCTGTCCGGTGTGCAGTCCACGTCCTACGGCCGCGGTGAAACCCTCACGTCTTACGACGACATCACCACCTACAACAATTTCTACGAATTCGGCACCGGCAAGGAAGACCCTTCCCAAAATGCCGGCAGCTTGCGCACGCGCCCCTGGACTCTCGTGGTGGACGGCGCCGTGCGCCGCCCCAGGCAGATCGGCGTCGAGGACCTGCTGCGGCAATACCCCCTGCAAGAGCGCATTTACCGCCTGCGCTGCGTGGAAGCCTGGTCCATGGTCATCCCCTGGGTGGGTTTTCCCCTGCGCCAGCTGATCGACTGGGCGCAACCCACCGGCAGCGCCCGTTTCGTGCAGTTTTTTTCCCAGGACGATCCGGAACAGATGCCCGGCCTGCGCCGGCACGTGCTGGACTGGCCCTATACCGAAGGGCTGCGTCTGGACGAAGCACGCCATCCCCTCGCCCTGCTCGCCGTGGGCCTGTACGGTGAAGTGCTGCCCAACCAGGATGGCGCCCCCATCCGGCTGGTGGTGCCCTGGAAGTACGGCTTCAAAAGCATCAAGTCCATCGTGCGCATCCGCTTCACGGAAACGCAGCCCGTGTCGAGCTGGACACGGGCCAACCCGGACGAGTACGGCTTTTTCTCCAACGTCAATCCGGCCGTGGATCACCCGCGCTGGAGCCAGGCCACGGAGCGGCGCATCGGTGCCGGACTTTTTTCGGCGCGCCGCAAGACCCTGATGTTCAACGGCTACGGGGAAGAAGTGGCCTCCCTCTACCAAGGCATGGACCTCAAGCGCGATTTCTGATGGACGGACGCAAAACCGCCGTTTTCGCTGCGGCGCTGATCCCTTTCGGCCGCCTGGTCTGGATGGCCGCCCGGGGCACGCTGGGCGCACACCCGGTGGAACACGTGATTCATTTCACGGGCCAATGGACGCTCAACTTCCTGCTCATCACCCTGGCCGTCACGCCGCTGCGCCGCCTGACCGGGTGGCGCGAACCGCTGCGCCACCGGCGCATGCTGGGCCTGTTCGCGTTTTTTTACGGCAGCCTGCACCTGTTGTCCTACGCCGGCCTCGACCAGTGGTTTGACTGGGCTGCCATCGGCCACGACGTGGCCAAGCACCCTTATGTCCTGGTGGGGCTGCTCGCTTACGTGACCATGCTGCCGCTTGCGGCCACCTCCAACCGCTGGGCCGTCTCCCGCCTCAAGACGCGCTGGAAGCAGCTGCACCGCCTGGCCTACGTCATTCCGGCCCTGGGCACCCTGCATTTTGCCTGGCTCGTGAAAAAGGACCTCACCGAGCCGCTACTGTACGGCGCCGGCCTGCTGATTTTGCTGGCGTTTCGCTGGCCGTTTGCGCAAAATGCGCGGCAGCGTCTGGAAAACCCTGCCCCATGAAACCCGCACCCCTGTTCCCCTACGAAAGTCCGTAAAGCCATCATGACTGTCGCATCGCAAACCTACGACTACCTCATCATCGGCGCCGGCAGCGCGGGCGCCGTGCTCGCCAACCGCCTTTCGCGCAACCCGCACACGACGGTGTTGCTGGTGGAAGCCGGTACCCACGACGGTTACCCCTGGATCCACATTCCCGTGGGTTATCTCTACTGCATCGGCAACCCGCGCACCGACTGGTGCTTCCAGACCGAAGCCGAGCCCGGACTCAACGGACGCAGCATCCGCTATCCGCGTGGCAAGGGCTTGGGCGGCAGTTCGCTCATCAACGGCATGATCTACATGCGCGGACAAAAGGCCGACTATGAGCAGTGGGTGGCGGCCACCGGGGATGCCGGCTGGTCCTGGGACGCCATCCTGCCTCTCTTCCAGCGTGACGAGGACTATCACGGCGGGCGTGACGCCTGGCACGGAGCGGGTGGGGTCTGGCGCGTGGAACGCCAGCGCCTGCAATGGAAAGTGCTGGAAGTCTTCCGCCAGGCCGCCCACCAGACCGGCATTCCTGACGCGCCCGATTTCAACCGCGGTGACAATTTCGGCGTGGGGTACTTCGACGTCAACCAGCGGCGCGGCTGGCGCCTCAATGCCGGACAGGCATTCCTCAAGCCCATCCTGCACCGGCCCAACCTCACGGTACTGACTGAAACACGGGTGGACACGCTCTGCTTCGACGATGCGGGCGTGCGTTGCACCGGGGCCAGCCTGTTGCGCCGGGATGGACGGCTGCAGGTGCGCGCGCGCAACGAAGTGCTGCTGTGCGCGGGCGCGCTGGGCAGCGTGGCCATCCTGGAACGTTCCGGCATCGGCAAGGGGGAACTGCTGCAGTCCCTGGGCATTCCTGTGCGCCGCAACCTGCCGGGCGTGGGCGAGAACCTGCAGGACCACCTGCAGCTGCGCATGGTGTTCAAGGTGGACGGACTCCCCACCCTCAACACGCGCAGCCGTTCCCTGCTGGGCAAGCTGGGAATCGGCCTGGAATACCTGCTCAACCGCAGCGGCCCCATGGCCATGGCGCCTTCGCAGCTGGGCGCCTTTGCCCGCAGCGGCCCGGAACAGGAACGCCCCAACCTGGAATATCACGTGCAACCGCTCTCCCTGGACAAGTTTGGAGAACCGTTGCATCCCTTCAATGCCTTCACCGCAAGCGTGTGCGACCTGCAGCCCACGTCCCGTGGCCATGTTCACATTGCAAGCCCGGATCCGATGGCTGCCCCACGCATCCAGCCCAATTACCTCAGCACGGCAATCGACCGCAAGGTGGCAGCCGACGCGCTGCGCCTGACGCGACGCATCGTCTCCGCGCCCGCCTTCCGCCCCTGGAAGCC
>JAGWTQ010000085.1 GCA_028868905.1 Betaproteobacteria bacterium | reverse complement strand
GGCACGGCGCCCGCAGTTGAAGGGCGCCGTGCTTTTTTTCGGCGAGCCGTCCGCGACTTCCGCCATTAAGGTGGCGGCTCATGCCCGAACTGCTCCTGCCCATCTGCATCCCCCTGGCCTGGTCCCATGGCCGCAGCCGGCACTCTGCTGGCTTGTGGGTGTTGGCACTGTACCTGGCTGGTGCGCGCGAAGAGCCGATCGCCGTGGCCCGCGTGCTGCCCGGTTGGGGGTTGGCCGGCGGTTTTCTGGTCTGGGTCATCCACGCCGTCACCCTGACGCTACCCTGGGCTGTGGCCTGGGTTGCACGCGAAGCCTCATTGCGCCGGCACTGCGCGGCATTCCTCGCCATCCTGGTGGTGCAGGTCCTGCCTCCCCTCGGTCTGTGGGGGTGGCTGCACCCGCTCACCCTGAGCGGCTGGCTCTTTCCCGGCTGGGGTCCCTGGGGTCTCGCCGCCATGACTGGCAGCCTGCTTTTTCTCGTGTGCCACCACCGGCGCGGCCTGCTGTTCGCCGCCCTGCTCTCGGCCATCGCCAACCTGGGTTATGATCCGCCCCCCGCCCCCGCCGGCTGGCAGGCGCTGGACACGCGCCTGCCGCGCATGCAGGCCGATGCATCCAGCCGATTCGAACGCCAGCGGTTCCTGATGGCCCTGCTCCGGCAGACGCTCGACACCGCCCCGGAAAACCGTCCGCTTCGCCGCGTGCTGGTACTGCCGGAAGAAATCGCCGGTCCCTGGACGGCGGCCGAAGCCTGGTGGTGGCAACCCCTGATGAGCCGGCTGGGCGCCCGCAACATCACGCTCGTCCTGGGCGCGCAGCAGCCGGCCCCGGAAGGGTTGCGCAACGGCGCCTTGCTGATTGCCCCCACTGGCCGCATGTGGCAACTCGCCCGCCAGCCCATTCCGCTGGCGGAATGGCGGTACTGGGAAGGCCCGCCTTCAGGCTGGCGCACGGGGGGTACCCGTTGGTCCTGGAATAATGGCCTGGTAACACTCCAGGGGCAGCGCGTACTGCTGTCCTTCTGTTTTGAAGATCTGCTCACCCTGCCCGTGCTGGTCACCATGGGACTCAACGCACGCCCAGAAATCCTGGTGAGCCTGGCCAACCTGTGGTGGGCCGAAGGATTGCACGAACCGGAAGTGCAGCGACTGACTGTGGAAGGCTGGGCGCGCCTGTGGGGTATCCCGCTGGTGCGGGCCGTGAACCGGGCGCGTCAGGAGGACTGCTGTACCACCCAGGAGGCAATGGCCGAAAGCAGCGCGGCCGATTCGCCAATGGCGGGCGTCACGTGGATGCGCAGCCCCGGATGGGCGTTTTCCAGTTCGCGCACCATGGGCGGCAAATCCTTCTTGAGGTGACCGCCCTGGGCCATGAACAGGGGCACCAGCGTCATCTGCCGCACTCCGCCCTGTGCCAGTTCATGCACGCATTGAGAAAGATCGGGCGCCATCAGCTCGAGAAACGCGAGCTCTACCCGCACTCCGGGCCGCTGCAACGACACCTGCTCGCGGATGCGGCGAAACGGTTCCGCCCACTGCGGATCACGCGCCCCGTGCGCGAACAGGATGACGGCATGCTGGCCGGGGCTGGACACGGAAGACATCAGTGACGACCGGTGCTGCCGAAGCCGCCAGCTCCCCGGGAACTGGCCTCGAAATCATCCACCACGTCCAGAGCCACCTGAACCACGGGCACCACCACGAGCTGGGCCATGCGTTCCATGGGCTTGAGTTCGAATGCTTCCTGCCCGCGGTTCCAGAGGGAGACCATGACCTGGCCCTGGTAGTCAGAATCGATCAGCCCCACCAGATTGCCCAGCACGATGCCATGTTTGTGACCCAGTCCCGAGCGCGGCAGGATCATGGCTGCATAGCCGGGGTCGCCGATGTGTATGGCCATGCCGGAAGGAACCAGGGTGGTCTGGCCGGGTGCCAGCGTGATCGGGGCGTCGATGCAGGCGCGCAAATCGAGGCCGGCAGCGCCGGCCGTGCCGTAGGCAGGCAGGTTGTCGCGCAGGCGCGCATCGAGGATTCGGACTTGCAGGGCGGTCATGGTGCTCCTTGGGTTTGTTCAAGCCGGATGGCGTGGTCCACCAGTTGGCGGGCCAGAACGGATTTCGGGGCAGGCGGCAGCGGGTGGGCGCCGCCCGCGTCGAACAGGACAATTTCGTTGTCATCCTGGCCCAATGCCCGCTGCGCCAGATTGCCCACGATCAGGGGCACGCGCTTGGTGCGGCGCTTGGTCTCCGCGTAGGTGGCAAGATCACGGCTTTCTGCGGCAAACCCCACGCAGAAGGGCGGATTGGGCTGCCGGGCCACCGTGGCCAGAATGTCCACGGTGGGCACCAGCGTCAGCGTGAGCGGCTCGCCGGATTTCTTGAGCTTGTGCGCCGCCGGGGCCTGCGGCGTATAGTCTGCCACGGCTGCCACGGCGAAAAAGAAGGCAGCCCCCGGCAACGCGGCCTGGACTGCCGACAGCATGTCGGCCGCGCTTTTCACGGACACCAATGTGCAGCCCGCAGGTGGGTTAAGCGCCGTGGGGCCGCTCACCAGCACCACCTCGGCCCCTTCGTCGCGCAACGCTTCCGCCACGGCATAGCCCATTTTTCCCGAGCTGGAGTTGGTGATGCCGCGCACTGGATCAATGGACTCGAAAGTGGGGCCAGCCGTCACCACCACCTTGCGACCCGCGAGCCGCTGGGGTGGATAGAGTGCCAGCACGGCCTGGAGCAGTTGCTCCGGTTCCACCAGGCGCCCCTCCCCCTGCTCGCCGCAAGCCTGTTCGCCCACATCGGGGCCGACCAGAATCACGCCATCCGTTTTCAGCTTGTGGATATTGCGCTGGTTGGCCGGATTGGCCCACATTTCCCGGTTCATGGCCGGAGCCACCAGCAGGGGACAGTTGCGGGCCGCCACGGTGGTGGACAACAGATCATCGGCCGTGCCCTGGGCGATTTTGGCGATAAAATCGGCGCTGGCCGGCGCAATCAGAAGGGCATCGGCGTGGCGCGACAGTTCGATGTGCGCCATGCGGTTGGGAATGCGCGGATCCCACAGGTCGGTCAGGACGGGTTTCCCCGACAGGGCCTGGAATGTGGCCGGAGCGACGAAACCGCAGGCCGCCTCCGTCATGGCCACCTGGACGTCGATGCGCGCCTTGACCAACAGGCGTGTCAGCTCGGCCGCCTTGTAAGCGGCTACGCCCCCGGTCACACCGAGTAGAATCCGCCGATGGAATCGCGCTGTCATGATCGGCCGATTATAGCCGCATTGGAGCGGACAGGAACCGGGCTGGGAACAAACCTTGCCAAAAACCCGCTTTCATGCCAGAATCGCCGTTTTAAGTTAATCCGTTACGGAGAATCACCATGGCACGCGTCTGTGCGGTGACCGGGAAAAAGCCGATGGTCGGCAATAATGTTTCCCACGCCAACAACAAAACCAAACGCCGTTTCCTGCCGAACCTGCAATACCGCCGGTTCTGGCTTGAAAGCCAAAATCGTTGGATCCGCCTGCGCGTATCCAATGCCGGCCTGCGCCTGATCGACAAGAAAGGCATCGAAACCGTCCTGGCTGAACTCGGCGAAGCCGGCCTTAAGGCCTAACCAGAGGAACCACCATGCGCGACAAGATCAAGCTGGAATCCACCGCAGGCACCGGACATTTCTACACCACCACCAAGAACAAGAAAACCATGCCGGAAAAGATGGAGATCAAGAAATTTGATCCCGTCGCCCGCAAACACGTGATCTACAAGGAAGCCAAGATCAAGTAAGCGGTGCCTGAAAGATTCCGTTCAAAGCAAAAGCCCCGGACCTCCGGGGCTTTTGCTTTTCGGCTACCGGCCAACCTCACTGCATCATGCCGGCTGCCACAGTGTCATTGGTCACTTCGTCGATGAGGATAAAACTGCCATTGGGACGGTTGGTCTCGTAGGCATCGAAAGCGAGCGGCTGTTGCACCCGGAAGGTGGCGCGCACGATGTCGTTCATGACCACCTGGGAAGGCGCAGGCACCTGCGCCGACGTGTTGACGTCGAGTTTGCAGGCCACGGCATCCACCTTGGCCCGCACGGTGCGCGTCCCATGGCGCAGCAGCAGGCGCCGGGCAGGATCGAACGGCGTGGCGGAAAACCAGCACACCAGGGCCTCGAAGCTTTTCTCGCAGCGCGGCGGGCATTCGCTGGCGGCAATCGTGTCCCCCCGTGAAATGTCCACCTGGTCTGCCAGGGTCAGGGTGACCGACTGTCCGGCGCGCGCGTCGCGCAGGGGCCCATCGTAAGTCTGGATCGATGCCACGATGCTGGAAACGCCTGCCGGCAAAATCACCACGGAGTCGCCCACGGCAATGGTGCCGGACTCGATGCGGCCCTGGAATCCGCGCCGCTCCACCCCATCGTCCTCCTCGCCCAGGCGCTCCACCCGCTGCACGGGAAAGCGGAACGGCGCATGCACCAATGCCGCATCCACCGGCGCCCGTTCCAGCACCTGCAGCAACGTGGGGCCCTTGTACCAGGACAAGCCCTCTCCGCGCTCCACCACCATGTCGCCTTCCAGGGC
>JAGWTQ010000029.1 GCA_028868905.1 Betaproteobacteria bacterium | reverse complement strand
ACGAACCCGCAGATTCACTATCAGGAAATACGACGCGTGGAACAATCCGGAACGACGACAGAAAACAGCTATACATCCGAAAGCATCAAGGTCCTCAAGGGTCTGGAAGCCGTGCGAAAACGGCCGGGCATGTACATTGGGGACACCAATGACGGGACCGGTCTGCACCACATGGTTTTCGAAGTGGTGGACAACGCGATCGATGAAGCGTTGGCGGGTTATTGCAACGAAATCAACGTCATCATTCACCTGGACAATTCCATAACGGTCACCGACAACGGCCGCGGCATCCCCACGGACATTCATCCGGAGGAAGGCCGTTCAGCGGCGGAAGTCATCATGACCGTTCTGCATGCCGGCGGAAAGTTCGACGGCAACAGCTACAAGATTTCGGGCGGCCTGCATGGTGTAGGGGTTTCCGTGGTCAACGCCCTGTCGTCCTGGCTCAAGTTGACGATTCGCCGGGACGGAAAAGTCCATCAAATGGAGTTTCGCAACGGCGATGCGGTGGCACCCCTGGCTATGACCGGTGATACGGACCGGCGTGGTACGGAAGTCCATTTCATGCCGAGCACTGAAACTTTCGGCACCATCGAATTCCACTACGACATTCTGGCTAAACGCCTGCGTGAACTTTCGTTTCTGAACAACGGGGTCAAAATTGTCCTCATAGATCAGCGCACAGGCACAGAAGAAAATTTTTCTTTTGCCGGTGGCGTGCGCGGTTTCGTCGAATACCTCAATCGCAATAAATCGGTGCTGCATCCCACGGTATTCCATGCCATCGGGGAACGCGACGGGATTGGCGTGGAAGTGGCCATGCAGTGGAACGATTCCTACCAGGAGTCGGTGCTCTGCTTTACCAACAACATCCCGCAACGCGACGGGGGAACCCATTTGACCGCTTTGCGCGCCGCCATGACGCGCACCCTGAACCAGTACATCGAAGGAAACGAACTGGCCAAGAAGGCCAAGGTGGAAACCACCGGTGACGACATGCGAGAAGGGTTGATGTGCGTGCTTTCAGTGAAAGCACCCGATCCCAAGTTCTCTTCGCAAACAAAGGAAAAGCTCGTCTCCTCCGAAGTGCGCCCGGTGGTGGACGATGTCGTGGCCGAAAAGCTCGCCGAGTTTCTCCTGGAAAAACCCAACGAAGCCAAGATCATCGTCGGGAAAATCATTGAAGCGGCCCGTGCCCGGGAAGCGGCGCGCAAGGCGCGTGAAATGACGCGCCGCAAGGGCGCGCTGGACGGATTGGGGCTTCCGGGAAAACTGGCGGATTGCCAGGAAAAGGACCCTGCGCAGTGCGAACTCTACCTGGTGGAAGGAGATTCCGCAGGGGGGTCCGCCAAACAGGGACGCGACCGAAAATTCCAGGCCGTGCTGCCGCTCAAGGGAAAAATCCTGAACGTGGAACGCGCCCGTTTCGACAAGCTGGTTTCTTCACAGGAAATTGCCACGCTGATCACGGCGTTGGGAACCGGCATCGGCAAGGACGAGTACGAACCGGAAAAAGTCCGTTACCACCGCATCATTATCATGACGGACGCGGATGTCGACGGTTCGCACATCCGCACCCTGTTGCTCACCTTCTTCTACCGGCAGATGCCCGAACTGGTGGAACGCGGCCACATCTACATTGCCCAGCCGCCGCTCTACAAGGTCAAGCATGGCAAGAGCGAACAGTACCTGAAAGACGATTTCGAGCTGGACCAGTACCTGCTTTCCCAGGCATTGGCTGGTGCCGAGCTGCGCTGCGGCGAAACCACCGTCAGCGGGCCCGCCCTGGAAAGCATCGCGCGCGAGTACCTGCTGGCAGAAGCCGTCATTCGCCGGATTGGACGCGTCATTGAACCGCTCGTTTTGCATGCCTTGCTGCAATCACCCATTGAGGATCTTGAACAACAACAGAATGCGGAGAATGCAGCCGCCCGGCTCCAGAAAATGATGGGGGATGCCAAGGTGCAAATTTCGGCTCAGCCGGACGAACGCCGTGGCGGTTATCGTCTCGTCATTACCCGGACGTCACACGGCAATGCCTATGCCAGCGTGCTGGACGGAGATTTTTTGGCTACGGGAGATTATGCCCAGATCCGGAAAGCGGCAGGCATGCTGGAAGGGCTGGCCTGGCAGGATGCCGTGGCGGTTCGCGGCGAACGCAAGACCGCGGTGAGCCGGTTCCAGGAAGCGCTTGAATGGCTTCTCGATGATGTTCGCAAAAACCTGGGTATCCAGCGTTACAAAGGCTTGGGTGAAATGAATCCGGAACAGCTGTGGGAAACCACCATGAACCCGGATACCCGGCGCTTGCTCAAGGTTCAGATCGAAGATGCCATCCGCTCGGACGAAATTTTCACCACGCTGATGGGCGATGAAGTGGAACCCCGGCGCCATTTCATCGAAACCAATGCCCTGGGCGTCACCAATCTTGATGTCTGAAGCCGCAGGATCCCCTTTGGGGAAGTGACGCCACAGCGTGCTGTCCATCGTCATTCCGACCTGGAATAACCTTGCGCTGCTCAGGCTGTGCGTGGCGAGCCTGCGCCGCCACACGGCCCTGCCCTTCGAAATTACGCTGCATGTGAACGACGGCAGCGACGGGACCCTCGAGTGGGTGAGAGCGGAAGGCATCCTGCATACCCACTCGCCCCAGAACATCGGCATCTGCCATGCAGTCAACCAGGCGGCTGCCTTGTCGGCGCAACCGTACGTGGTTTATCTCAATGACGACATGGTGTGTTGTCCCGGATGGGACACGGCGCTCATGGATCGTATCCGTTCTCTGGGCACGGATGCCTTCATGTTGTCGGGAACCATGATCGAACCACGGGAAAGCGGCAATCCCTGCGTGATCGTGCGCGATTATGGCAGCGGCCCGGAAGATTTCCAGGAGGACGCCCTGCTGCGCGAACTTTCATCATTGCAAAAGGCGGACTGGTACGGAGCCACCTGGCCGCCCACCGTGGTTCACCGGAGCTGGTGGGACAAGGTGGGTGGATACAGCCCGGAGTTTTCCCCCGGGATCAGCAGCGACAACGATTTTTCCATGAAGATGTGGTCGGCGGGCTGCCGGATTTTTCTGGGAGTGGGCGCATCACGTGTCTATCACTTCATGTCCCGTTCCACCGGAAAAGTGGTGCGCAACGATGGCCGGAAACAGTTCCTGGAAAAGTGGGGCATGACGCAGTCGACGTTCGACCGGCACTATCTGCGCCGCGGACAACTGGCCGTCCGTGTGGTACTGGATGAACCGGAACCCACCCTGCGTTACTTTTGGGATCGCCTGCGGGGGCGGCTCAAACGCCTGGTGATCTGATCAGGCTTTTGCTTTTGTCGTTTTCTTCTTGGCAGCAGGTTTCTTTTTTGCCGTCGCCGATTTAGCCGTAGTCGATCCGGCCGCCTTTTTGCGAGGGGTGGCCGAAGACTTTTTGGCAGCCGATTTCTTGGCTGGCGCCGGAGCGCTTTTCAGGGCTTTGGTGGCCAGGAGATCCAACGCTTCTTCCAGGGTGAACGTTTCGAGATCTGCTCCGGTGGGCAACGTGGCATTCACTTTGCCATGCTTGACGTAGGGACCGTAGCGGCCGCTGTACAATCCCACCGGCTGCTGGTCGTCCGGATGGGCGCCCAGCGTGCGCAAGGCACCTCGCCCTGCGCTCTTCGGTTCCGCCAGGATTTGGACCGCCCGCTCGAGCGTGATGTCGAAAATGTTGTCGGCCTTGGGAATCGAGCGGAAACCGCCATCGTGCTGGATGTACGGACCAAAGCGTCCGATATTGACGGTGACCTTTTTGTCATTGGCAGGATGAAGGCCCAGATCCCTTGGCAGGGACAGCAGCTTGAATGCGATGTCCGGCGTGACCTGGTCCGGCATCAGGTTCTTGGGCAATGAAACGCGTTTCGGTTTTTTTCCTTCCGGAGCGCTCTCCCCCAACTGCAGGTAGGGACCGTAGGGGCCGTTCAGGAGCAACATCGACAGCCCCGAATCGGGCGCTGTGCCAACCACCTGCGGTTCGGCCGAACCGCTGCCTCCATCGAGATTGCGAGTGAAATCGCACTCCGGATAACCGCTGCATCCCACGAACTTGCCGCGCCGTCCCAACCGCACGGTGAGCGGCTTGCCGCATTTGGGACAGACTTCGTCCAGGGTTTCCTGGGTGACTTCGGCGCGCGAAACAGCAGATTTCTCTTCCACCTGGCTGGAAAAATCTTTCCAGAACTGGTCAAGAACCGGAACCCATTCCAGCTTCCCTTCGGAGATCAGGTCCAGCTGGTCTTCCAGGCGGGCTGTGAAATCGTAGTCAACGTAGCGGGTGAAATGTTCCGTGAGGAACTTGTTGACGACTTCGCCTACGTCGGTCGGCTTGAAGCGTTTTTTGTCGAGAATCACGTACTCGCGATGGGTCAGGGTGCTGATGATGCTGGCGTAAGTGGAAGGCCGGCCAATGCCGAACTCCTCCAGGGCCTTGACCAGGCTGGCTTCGGAATAACGGGGAGGCGGCTGGGTAAAGTGTTGCTCGCCCCACAGACGGTCGACAGGGAGAACATCCCCTTCGGACAGCGAAGGCAGCCGGGCTTCATCGTCGGACTCGCCACCGCCCTGCTTTTCGGCGATATCGTCCTCGTCTTCCCGGTAAACCGCAATGAATCCCGGAAAGACCAGGGTCTGGCCATTGGCCCGAAACAGCGTGCCGGGGTCGCCCATCGCAATGTCGACCGCGACCGTGTCGAACAAGGCCTGGGTCATTTGCGAGGCCACGGTGCGCTTCCAGATCATCTCGTACAGCCTGAACTGGTCGGCTGTGAGATGCCCCCGAAGGTTTGCGGGCGTCCGCGCAATGGACGTGGGACGAATCGCTTCGTGCGCTTCCTGGGCGTTTTTTGACTTGTTGGCATAGAACATCGGGTTCTTGGGAAGATATTCGCTGTCGAAATGTTCCCGGATGTGTTTCCTGATGTCCTGCAACGCCTCCTGCGACAGATTGACGGAGTCGGTTCGCATGTACGAAATCAGGCCTACGGCGCCGCCCCCGATGTCGATCCCTTCGTACAGCTGTTGGGCGACTTTCATGGTGCGATCGGTCGTGAAACCCAGCTTGCGAACGGATTCCTGCTGCAGTGTGGAGGTGGTGAACGGGGCCGCCGCATGGCGTTGACGGCGCTTTTTTTCCACCTTCAAAACTTTTGCCGGCTTTCCCGCCAGCGCATCCAGGATTTCTGCCTGGCGGGCTTCCGTGCCCACGCTCAGCTGCTGGAGCTTATCGCCGCCGAACTGGATGAGACGGGCGGAGAAATTCTGGCTGTCCTTGTGACTGTCCAGATGGAGCGTCCAGTACTCGTCGCTTTTGAAGGCGGCGATCTGGTTTTCCCGTTCCACGATGAGCCGCAAAGCCGGGCTCTGGACGCGGCCGGCGGAAAGTCCACGGCGAATTTTCTTCCACAGCAGGGGCGAGAGATTGAAGCCGACCAGGTAATCCAGCGCACGCCGTGCCTGCTGGGCATTAACCAGCGGCATGGAAATGTCACGCGGATGCGCAACCGCTTCCTGTACCGCCTGCTGCGTGATTTCGTAGAAGGCGACTCGCTGCAACGACTTGTTTTTAAGGAGTTTCTTTGCTGAAAGAATTTCGCTCAAATGCCAAGCAATGGCTTCGCCTTCGCGATCCGGGTCAGTGGCCAGGTAGATGTGGTCCACTTGTTTGACGGCCTTGGCAATGGCATCCACATGCTTTTCATTGCGTTCCACCAGCTGGTACTTCATCGCAAAATGGTTGGTCGGGTCCACTGCTCCGGACTTGGGAACCAGGTCGCGCACGTGACCATAGGAGGCCAGGATTTCGAATCCCGGGCCGAGGTATTTTTTAAGAGTTTTCGCCTTGGACGGCGACTCTACGATGAGGAGGCTTTTGGACACGGGATAAAACTATTGCAGGATCCAGTCCTGGTAGTGAATGAGCTCTTCCACCAGCAACGCTTCAAGGGAGTAACCCTGGCGCCAGAGCACCATCAGTACAATCAGCTTGAGGCGATCCAGATCCACTTCGGGTTCATCCAGGGTCATGATCCCGGAAAGAATCAGTTCGCGTTGCGCGGCAGAAAGGATCTGGTTGTTTTCCAGAAAGGCGATGAAGCCCCAGCCGGTTGCTCCGATACGTTCAAATTCCGAAGGCTCTAGACAACGCTGGCAGACTTCGTGAGACAGGTCGGTATCGCGTTCTGCGGGAGAAAGAGGACTGATGTTTTCCAGCCATGCCAGGGTTTCTTCGACTTCGTCTTCCCTGAAACCCGCGGCGAAGAGGCGGTTCTGAAGCACGGAATGGGTCGGGTAAATGCCGCTGGCGAAAAAATTTTCGTAAACGAAAATGAGAATGTCGACCATCGAAACCGTTCCTCTCGAGTCAATCCGTTCAGGCCGAGCGTGGTCACCTCCGCCTGAAATCCAATCGCTGGTAGCTGCCGCCAGGCAGTGAGGCCACTTTCCCTTCGAGCTCCAGCGAGGTCAGCATGAGGGATACCTGCCCGGCCGTCAAGCCGGTTCGCAGGCAGAGCTGGTCCGGGGTGAGGGGAGAATGGGCCAGTTCGCGAAGCAGCTGGCCTGGCGGGTCAGACGATTCATTGTCTTCCGTAACGTCAGTGCGGGCCAGGTCAGCGGCGGCGGCAACCGGGAGACGAAACCGCAGCTCTTCCAGGATGTCTTGATTTGTTTCCACCAGCTTTGCTCCGTCCCGGATCAGGCGATGGCACCCCTTCGAGTGCGGCGAATGAATGGAACCGGGTATGGCAAAGACTTCCCGTCCTTGTTCAAGAGCCAACTGCGCCGTAATGATGGAGCCGCTGGTGAGCGAAGCTTCCACCACCAGGCATCCGAACGAAAGGCCTGAAATGATCCGGTTTCGTTTGGGAAAATGCCATTTCTGGGCAGCGGTTCCCAGTGGAAATTCGGAAACAATGGCCCCGCGGGACGCGATTTCCCGGGCCAGGTCCAGGTTTGACGCCGGATAGACGCGATCCGCGCCCGTGCCGATGACCGCCACTGTGCTGCCAGGTCCTCTCAGGGCTCCCTGGTGGGCTGCCGCATCAATGCCGATCGCCAGGCCGCTGACCACCGTGATGCCTGCCCGCGACAGCGCCTCGGCAAAAGCATCCGCGTCGATGCAGCCCTGCGTGGTGGCCTGCCGGCTGCCCACGATGGCAACCATGGGGTTGCGCAGCAGGGCCGGATCGCCTTTTACGAACAGAAACTCCGGAGCATCGGCAATTTCCCGCAGCAATGGGGGATAGTCGGGGTCTTCCTGGACCAGGAAATGGTTTTGCGGCAGCGCAAGCCACTGCCGTGTGGCCTCGGCCTGTTCGTGGTCAAACCACCGACGCAGGGGGTCGGAGTGAGGATCCGGGTCAAGGCGCAATGGGGCACTCCGTTGGAGACAGCTATAATAGTATCCTTGGAGCTAAAAAAGCTGTCAGACATAGGCAAAATTATGGCGTTACTCCCCATTCTGCATTATCCGGATCCCAGACTTCATACCCGGGCATCTCCGGTGGTGGAAGTGGATGACCGGATACGCAAGCTGGTGGACGACATGGTTGAAACCATGCGCGCCGCAGTGGGCATCGGGTTGGCCGCCACGCAGGTGAACGTGCATCAGCGGGTGATTGTGCTGGATGTGTCCGAAGACCAGCAGCACCCTCAGGTATTCATCAACCCGCGCCTGGTTTCCAGCGAGGGGCAGTCTGAACGCGAGGAAGGCTGCCTGTCGGTTCCGGGAATTTATGACCGGGTGACGCGCGCAGAGCGCATCGTGGTGGAGGCCCTGGACCGGGACGGAAAACCGTTTGTCTTGCAAGCCGAGGGGTTGCTGGCCACCTGCCTGCAGCACGAAATGGATCATCTCGACGGCAAGGTGTTTGTGGAATACCTCTCCCAGCTCAAGCAGAACCGGATCAAAACCAAGTTGCGCAAACGGGTCCGGGAAACGTTGTAATGCGCCTCGTTTTTGCCGGTACGCCGGAATTTGCAGCACGCAGCCTGGATGCGTTGATTGCGGCGGGGTATTCCGTCACGGCTGTCCTGACTCAGCCGGACCGGCCTGTCGGTCGCGGGTTCAAGGTGCTTCCCGGACCCGTGAAGCGGGCCGCCCTGGCCTCCCATGTGCCGGTCTACCAACCCGATCGTCTCGACACGCCGGATGTGCGCAACCTTCTCGCCGGGTTTGCCGCGGATGTGCTCGTGGTATGCGCTTACGGCATGCTCCTGCCCGCCGCCCTTCTGTCCATTCCCCGCTGGGGGGCCATCAACATCCATGCCTCCCTGCTGCCGCGCTGGCGTGGAGCGGCGCCCATACAGCGCGCGATTCAGGCGGGGGACGCTCAAACCGGCATCAGCATCATGCAGATGGATGCCGGACTCGATACGGGCGACGTGTTGCTGGAACAGCCCTGCCCCATCCTACCCGTGGACACGGCACGGACGCTGCATGACCGCTTGGCCGACCTGGGGGCGCGCACCATCATCGAGGCGCTGGAAAAGCTGGAAAAGGGGGAACTGAAGCCCGTTCCCCAGCCGGGAGAGGGCATTACCTACGCCCACAAGATCACGAAGGCAGAGACGGTTCTGGACTGGTCCAGGGCGGCAGCCCAGCTCGAACGCGACGTTCGGGCTTTCAATCCGGCCCCGGTGTCCCGAACGTTTTTCGGGGGCGAAATGGTCAAGGTGTGGGAGGCGGAAGCCTTGCTGCAGGATACAGCCCATGCCGCCCAGGGAACTGTGTTGTCCCTGGATGAGAAAGGCATTTCGGTTGCTTGCGGCGGAGGCGGCCGCCTCCTGCTGAAAATGTTGCAACGGCCCGGCGGAAAGCCGATGACGGCCGGTGAATTCGTAAAAGGGTACCCGGTAGCCCCGGGTGACCGCCTGGGGGCATGATGCTGGAGATACAACGGTTGTCCACTTTGGCGCTGGGGCAAATTCTGAACGGAAGAAACCTGGACCATGCCCTGACGGATGCACGCAAGCAGGCCAAAGGGCGGCTGACAGACCATCAGCGCGCTTCCATGCAGGATGTGGCCTACGGCGTTCTTCGTTTTCGCAGTGAAATCGAAGGGATGCTGCAACAGCTGTACACCAAGCGCCAGCCATTGCCGCCCCTTGATGCACTGCTCATGGTGGCCACTTACCAGCTGCTCCATACCCGTTCGGCCCAACACGCCGTGGTGAGCCACGCCGTGGAAGCGGCGGCAGAACTGGCAGGACCCTCGTCCAAAGGTTTTGTGAACGGCGTGCTGCGGAATCTGCTGCGCCAGAAGGAAGGCCTGTTGCAGCAGGCACACGAAACTCCGGAAGGCCGCTTCAACCATCCCGGATGGTGGATCGACAAAGTCAGGGCCCAATATCCCGACCGGTGGGAAAGCATGCTCGAGGCGGCACAACAGCATGCCCCCATGACGTTGCGCGTCAACCGCCGCCACAACAGTCGAGACCAGTATCAGCAGCGATTGGCCCAGGCCGGAATGGAGTCGACTGCCGTGGGCAATGATGGCCTGGCGCTGGGGCAGCCGGTTCCTGTGGGGCTGCTTCCCGGATTTGATCAGGGCGATGTGTCTGTACAGGACGCTTCGGCACAGTACGCGGCGGAATTGCTGGCACTGCACCCCAAACAGCGCGTGCTGGACGCTTGTGCCGCGCCGGGAGGAAAAACCGGTCACCTGCTTGAGCGTGGCAATGGCCTTGACGTGTGGGCGCTTGACCAGGATGCCGGGCGCGTCAGGAAAATGGAAGCCACGTTGTCCCGCCTGAAGGTGCAGGCCCACTGTCGGGTAGCTGACGCCACCCGGACTGACGAGTGGTGGGACGGTGTCTCGTTTGACCGCATCCTGCTGGATGCCCCGTGCAGCGGTTCCGGTGTGGTGCGTCGACACCCGGATATCAAGTGGTTGCGCCGCCCCGAAGACATTCCTGCGCTGGCCGAAGCGCAAACGCGCCTGCTGGATGCGCTATGGCCCCTGTTGCGCCGGGGAGGGCGGCTGGTCTACGCCACCTGCTCTATTTTTGCCGAGGAGAATCAGGCGCAGGCGCAGTCATTTCTGGACCGGCATCCGGATGCGAAGGAATTGCCGATCGAGGATCCCCTGTTTGACCGGGGACAAATCTTCCCAGATGCTATGCACGATGGATTTTTCTATGCGATCTTCCGCAAGGTTTAGCCACTGGGCGGCTCTGTTTTCCTTGTTGCTTTGCTGCATGGGCAGCTGGGCGGAAGGGATTGCCGTGCGCGAAGCCAACGTGTTTGCGGCGGACGATGGCTACTTCGTGAATGCGGAATTTGACCTCGAACTGACCCCGGCGCTCGAGGAAGCCTTGTCGCGTGGAGTCTCCCTGACTTTCCAGGTCAGTCTTGATGTGATTGAGCCTCGCTGGTACTGGTTTGACAAGGAAGTGGGGACCTTGCGCCAGGAGCGGCGCATCAGCTTCAATCCCCTGACCCGCGCTTACCGGTTTTCCATAGGTTCCCTGTATCTCAGCTTCAACTCCTTGCAGGATGCCCTGCAATCGCTCGCCCGTCTCAACCGGGTTCGCATCGGCGGACCGGGAAGCCTCAGGAAGGGCGGGCACTACGAAGCGCGCCTGCAGATGAAACTGGACGTGGCGCAACTGCCCAAGCCGTTTCAGGTGGATGCCTTGTCATCCAACGAGTGGAACCTGACATCCAGGCCCCTGACTTGGAAGATTGCGCCATGAAATGGGCCATCATGCTGGCGGTATTGGCTGGAGGCGCATTGTTGTATGTGCTGTCGGAAGCCACGGCCAACACGTCGCTTTTTTCCGCGCATTACCCTCGGTTGCTGGCGCTGGGCGCCGGCGTTGCGTTGGGGCTGATGGCCTTGATTTCTTTCCAGCTGTGGACCCTTTACGGAAAGCTGCGCGATCGGGTGTTCGGCTCCAAGCTAACCGTCAAGCTGATCGTGATTTTCGCGCTCATGGCGGTTTTGCCGGGTTCGCTGGTGTATGGCGTGTCCGTCAAGTTTCTTTCCAACAGCATCGAATCCTGGTTCGACGTCAACGTGGACAAGGCATTGAGCGCCGGACTGAATCTTGGCCGGACCACCTTCGACAGCCTGCTCAATGATCTGGCACAGAAAGGCGAAGCCATGTCGGCAGAACTCTCGGATGCTTCGGCACTGGACGAGACGACCTTGCTGTATCACTTGCGCGAGCAGTTCGGTGTGCAGGAGGCCACGCTTTTTTCGAAGTCCGGTTCGGTTCTGGCCTTCTCCAGCGCATTGAACAATGCCATGGTTCCTGATGCAATGCCCATGAGCAGTTCCATCACCCACCAGATCCGCTCCCTCAGAGCCTACAAAATGGTGGAAACCATCCCGGGCAAAGGGCTCTTTCTGCGGGTGGTCGTCCCGGTCAACCGGCTTTCCTTTTCAGAAGACTTGCGGGCGTTGCAATTGATGCAGCCGGTTTCCCGCGAGCTTGCCATTGACGCGGACAGCGTGGAAGCCGCGTATCGCGGATACCAGGAACTGTTGCTGGCCCGCACCGGGCTCAAGCGGATTTACGGCCTCAACCTGACGCTGGCCCTGCTGTTGACCTTGTTGACGGCCATTGCCCTGGCCTTTGTGATTTCCGAACGCCTGGGGGCACCGTTGAGCGCCCTGGCGGAGAGCACGCGTGCCATCGGTGCCGGTGACTACACCAAAATGACCCCCGTCGTCAGCGACGATGAGCTGGGCGTGCTGACCCGCTCGTTCAACACCATGACTGCACAGTTGCGGGAAGCGTCGGCCGAACGGTTGCGTGACCAGGAAAAGCTCACGGCTGCCAAAGCCTACCAGGAAAGCATATTGTCCAATCTCTCCACAGGAGTCATCGTGTTCGATGCCGCTTTTCACTTGAAAAGCGCCAATCTGAGCGCCAACCAGATGCTGGGAGTGGACCGGGTGCAGGGGGAGTGTCTCGAGGATTGGGGCAGTCACGTTCCCGAACTCCTTCCCATCGCGCAGCATCTGGCCAGCCGCTTTCGTCAGGCGGAAGGGGCCGCCTGGGAAGGGGACGCGGACTACCTTGCCAGCCAGGGAAAGCGGAAATTCCACTTTCGCGGCACCCGCCTGCCGGAAGCCCATGGTGGGGACTATGTGCTGGTTTTTGACGACATCACGCAAATGGTGCAGGCTCAGCGGGATGCGGCTTGGGGAGAAGTGGCCCGCCGTCTCGCCCACGAAATCAAAAATCCGTTGACGCCCATCCAGCTTGCTGCGGAGCGCTTGAAATTCAAACTGTCTGAAAAACTGCCGCAGGCCGAGGCAGACATTCTGGAGCGCTCCACCGCAACCATTGTCAATCAGGTGGATGCGCTGAAAAACATGGTCAACGATTTCAGCGAGTACGCGCGCTCTTCCAAGCTGACTACGCGCAGCCTGGATCTCAACCGGCTGATCCGGGAAGTGCTGGTGCTGTACGAATCCATGGGTGAAAAAGTCGATGTTCAGCTCGAAGACCCGCTCCCGCTGATCGATGGAGATGCCACCCGCCTGCGCCAGGTCATCCACAATCTGGTGCAAAACGCGCTGGATGCGCTTCAGGGGCTTCCCGACCCCAGGGTGGTGGTCTCAACCTGCCGGATGAACGATGCCATCCGGCTATCCGTGGCGGACAACGGCCAGGGCTTTTCCGAAGATCTGCTGGGGCGGATTTTCGAGCCCTATGTCACCACGAAAAGCAAAGGGACGGGGCTGGGTTTGCCCATCGTGAAGAAAATTGTGGAAGAACACCACGGTAAAATTGCGGTATCCAATTTAGAACAAGGGGGAGCAGAGATCAGTATTCTCTTTCCCCTTCCGGAGATTGTGTGATGGCAAATCATATCCTCGTGGTCGATGACGAGGTCGGCATTCGTGAATTGTTGTCTGAAATCCTTCGGGATGAAGGCTATTACGTCAAACTTGCCGCGAATGCGCTGGAGGCCAAGCGATTGCGCCAGGAAGAGCGACCGGACCTGGTGCTTCTGGACATCTGGATGCCCCAGATGGACGGCATTACCCTGTTGAAGGAATGGGGGGCCGGAGGGCAGCTGACCATGCCGGTGGTCATGATGTCCGGCCACGCGACGGTGGATACGGCTGTCGAGGCAACCCGCATTGGCGCATTTGATTTCCTGGAGAAACCGATTGCGTTGCCCAAGCTTTTGGACACGGTGGAACGCGCATTGCGAAAAGGTGGCGCAGAGTTCAGGCCGGGCCTTTCGAGCAGCCAGCTTGGGAAAGGGCCGCTCATCAGCGAACTGCGCCGGCGCCTGGATCAGATGATCAGCCACAATGCTCCAGTGCTTCTGCTGGGCGAGCCCGGTTGTGGCATTGAGCTGGCGGCTCGGCATCTGCACCAGCCCAATACTCCCTGGTTTGCCGAGCAGGATAACGAATGGCTTGCGGAAAACCCCTTCGAGCCGCTGTCGGAAACCCAGGGTGGCGTCATTTTCATTGCAGAGATTTGCGAACTGACACGGGCGCAGCAAAGAGGTCTTTCGCAGCTGCTGGGCAAGCTGGAAAAGCATCATGTGCGGCTGATTTGCGCCAGCAGCAAGCCGGTGGCAACCCTCATTCGCGAGGATATCCTGGATGCTGCGCTGGTGGCGCGTCTTTCCGCGTTGACGCTCACGGTCCCTGCACTGAGGGAACACGCCGAAGACATTCCCGAAATTGCTTCCACCCTGCTTCGGCAAATGACGGAGGCCGGTGAAGTTCCGGTTCGGACGCTGACGACGGCGGCATTGAACATGCTGCGGCAGATGGACTGGCCCGGAAACCTGCCCATGCTCACCAATGCGGTGAGAACGGCGGCCTTGTCGGTCCTGACGTCGGAAATCGCGGCGGACGACATTGCCCGCATTGCGCACCAGTTCGACCCGCCCTCACCTCCGGCAGCCAATGTGGCCAGTTTCGATCTGCCGTTGCGGGAAGCCCGGGAGCAGTTCGAAAAGTCCTACTTTGAATACCACATTCGCCTGGAGTCGGGAAACATGTCGCGGGTGGCCGAGCGGGTGGGCCTGGAACGCACGCACCTTTACCGGAAACTCAAGCAGTTGGGCATTCGGCTGGGGTCCCAGCGGGGAGAAGAGTGACAGCGATGCCCAACCGTCGGGAGCGGTGGCTGATCCTCTCTCACGGGTTCAACATGGACGGGCGTGCTGCAAGCCTGACCATCACGGACAAGATTCCCCACCTGATGGAAGCCGGCATCGAACCGATCGTGCTGAGTGCCGTGACCGGCACCCGGGACAAGCGTTTCCGGCACGACCAGCTGTTGCCCTGGGGCCCTGCGGGATTTCGCTTCGACTTGCGTCATCTGCTGGCCTTGCGTTGGGGTAGGGATTGGCGCTATCGGGTGGTGACGGCGCTTGTGTCCCTGGCGCTTGCCCCGTTCATTCTGCTAGAACGGCTGCTGTTCGGATTGCAGAGCCAGTGGTCCTGGATGCCGGCCGCCGTGTGCCGCGGGTTGTGGATCATGCGGCGTGAAAAGCCGGCGTTGATCTACTCCACCGGAGGCGCCTATTCCGCGCATTGGGCGGGATTCTGGCTCAAGCGCCTGACGGGTGTACGCTGGATCGCCGAAGTACATGATCCCATGGTGTTTCCGGGCACGGTGCCGGCCACGCGCAACCTCAAGTTCTGGGCCAGGCTCGAAGGCATGATTTGCCGGGAAGCCGACCTGGCCTGGTGGTTCACGGACCAGGCACTGGCCAGTGCGCGGCGCCGCCATCCCGAGCTCGGAGAACGCGGGCTTGTCATTCTTCCCGGCGCGGAGCCGCCAGTGGCCAGCGCGCCCTATGCCAAAGGCGAAAGTTTGATTCTGGGGCACTTTGGCTCCCTGTCCGCCGTCCGCAGTTTGCGTCCGCTGGTGGAAGCTTTTTCCGAGTTCCGTAAAAGCCACCCGGAAATGGCCAGCCGCCTGTACGTGCATTGTTACGGGGGGGCCATCGATGCTCCTGCGCGACAGGCTATTCGCGCCCATGGCCTGGAAGCCCACATTGTGGACCAGGGGCGGCTGGAATGGGATCCCGTAACCCGCCTGTCAGGACGGGAACGAATTCAGCAGCGCATGCACCAGGTGGATGGCCTGCTGCTTTTGCATGGCACGACTGCTGATTGCGCCGAGTACATTCCATCCAAGCTTTACGATTACCTGTGGGCCCACCGTCCGGTGGTCGGTCTGGTGCACCTAAACCCCCAGCTCATGCAGCTCATACAGGACCATGGGGGCTATGCCGTGGAAGTGGATGGCCATGAGCAGGTCCTGGCCCTGCTCGAAACCGTTTTTCACGACTGGGAAAACGGCCGCATGCGGTCCGGCACGTTGCCTCCGGTCGGAACGAAACAGGCTGTGGAGATCATCCTGGCCCACACACGGTGGACGGCATGAACCTGCGTTTGCCCGCCTTGGGGCCGCTGGTGCGCCTGCTGGCGTACGGACTGCTTGTGGCGTTGCCGGTCAGTGTGGGCGCCGTCAATTTCTTTGCCGCACTGGTGCTTATTGCGGCGTTGTCGTCGCGGGAATGGTGGCAGGCTTGCGGCCGGCTGCCGCGCCAACCGGTCGTCCTGGCCTCACTGGCCATGCTGTTCCTGTTGTGCGCAGGGTTGTTCTACAGCGAGGGAAACCTGCACGACGGATGGGCCATCGTCGCCAAATACCGCAAGCTGCTGGTCATCCCGATGCTGCTGCCGTTTTTCCAGGAAGACCGGTACCGTTTTGCGGCCATGCGGGTGTTTGCCTTGTCCATTTTTTGCACGGCGCTGGTTTCCTGGACCGAGTTCCTGGGATGGACGCATCTCAGCGACCCGGCTTATGGCGGACCTCCCGGCGATGCCGTATTCAAGATGCACATTCCGCAGGGAACTCTGTTTTCGCTGCTGGTAGTGCTGGGGATCTGCCTGGCACGGGAAGCCCGCTCGCTGCCGTTGCGCGTTTTTTACTGGGCCATGTCTTTGGTGGCGGCGTTCGACATCGCATGGGTCATGGTCGGGCGCACGGGCAAGGCCATCCTGCCAGTCATTGCATTGTGGGCCCTGTGGGAAACGATGCGGCAACAGCCTTTCGGTCCGAAATTCGGAAGGATCGTGATTGCTGCGGGAACGGCCCTGATTCTGGCCGCAACCGGGTGGGCTGTTTTGAATCCCCACACCATGCTGGGCTCCGTGATGAGTGAAATTCACAAGTCGCAGGAAACCGGAACGATCACCTCCCAGGGTATTCGCCTTGAGTTTTATCGCAAGGCCGTGCAACTGATGGCTGAACGTCCTTTGGCCGGCCATGGCACGGGGTCGGTCATGGCGACGACCGAGCGTTTGGCCGCACGGGCCGGCACGGATGTGGCGCGGGTACCCACCGTCAATCTGCACAATGAGTTCATGATGTGGGCTGTACAGCTGGGATGGCCCGGGTTGACGGCCGTCCTGATGTTTTTTATGGCGCTGTGGCGCGAATCATTCCGGCAGCCCACGACCGCGGGAATGCTTTTGCGGGGCCAGTGGGTCGTGTTTGCCATGGGTTGCCTGTTCAACTCCTATCTCCTGGATTTCGCAGAGGGGTATGCCATCGTGCTGACCTCAGGGATACTGTTGCCGTTATGAAGCTGCTCGATCATTTTCGCCTGATCCCTTTCGTCGTCGAAGTGCCGACGCCTCATCCCGTTTGCAATCCTTCCGTGATGGCTGTGGAAGGCGGATGGCTGGTGCTGGTTCGCGCGCTGGATCCGGTGCTCCATGCAGGCTCGCCACAGCCGTACCTCAGCAGCGAGAACTGGCTGATTCGCTACGATGCGGATTTGCAGCCGGTATCAACAGTGCGCTTGAAGGACGATGCGGTGCGGAAAAGCTGTCCTGCTGCCGAGAACGGATTGGAGGACGGACGTCTTTTCGAGTGGTCGGGTCAACTGTGGGTGCTTTTCAGCGGCCTGCAACGGCAGGACAGAGCATTCCTCAACACCATGGTGCTGGCACGTATTGAAGGCGATTGTCTGACCGACCCCGTGGTCATCCCTTCACCGAAACGGCAAAGCCGTGAAAAGAACTGGATGCCCTGGGTGCGGGATGGGGAGCTGCTTTTGATCTATTCCACCCAACCGCTGGAAATTTACCGCTTTGACGGAAGCGGCCTTCAGCTTGTCCATCAAGGCGCCATGGCATTCAAGGGGGTTCCGGGGCTGATGTCCGGTTCGTCGCAGGTCATTCCGTGGGGAGAGAATTTCCTGGCGGTGACGCACCACAGAAACCTGGCGCCGCTGGCAACCCGCCTCATCCAGAAGTATGTGACCCATGATCCTGACTATCAGCGGAAGAAAGTGCGTTTCTCCCACTATCTGCTGCTTCTGGACCGGAATTTCAACATCCGGGGGCAATCCCGGGCGTTTCATTTTGAAACGGAAGGCATCGAGTTCTGTGCGGGATTGGCCTGCAAGGATGGTCGTGTGCTGATCTCCTATGGCGTCATGGATGAAAAAGCCCATTTGCTCGATCTGGAACCTGCATGGATTGACCGTTTGCTGAAGCAACCGGACCGACCGCCCAACTTTGACCGGATTGCGCCGCGAGTTTCCGGGCAGGCTAAACCCACATCGGTTGACCTGATTGTGCTGAATTATCGCAACTTCAGGACAACGGCAGCACGCTGCCTGGATTCCCTCTGGCCTCAGTTGGCGGGTATGGCTTCGACCGTGCGGGTGCAGTTGCTGGATAATGGCTCCCCTGATGAGAGTCCGTCCGAGTTGCGGGAATATGCGCGCAATTTTCCGGCGCTGGAGTATGAATGCCTGGACCAGAATCTGGGGTTTGCAGGGGGGATGAACCATGCCGCCCACAAAGGGCAAGGTGAATGGCTGCTGCTGGTCAACAATGACACCGTTTTTGCGCCCGGCAGCCTGGAGCATCTGGTACGGGCTCTGGCTTCCGCCCCGTCGGATGTGGCCGCCATCGGACCGGTGACCAACGCGGCGGGCAATGAGCAGGATTACTTCCTGGAAGGCGGAGTCGACGAAATTTTAGGGACAGCAGCGCTTTTCAGCCGGCAACCGGTGCATCGCCTGTTTCCCGTTTACCGGCTCGATTTTTTCTGCGTGGCCATACGTCGCAGGGTGTGGCAGCAACTCGGGGGGCTCGATACCGCTTATGGACTCGGTTACTACGAAGATTTCGATTTCAGCGTGCGCGCCCGCCAGGCAGGCTACCGGTTGATGATGTGCGAAGATGCCTTCGTCTATCACCAGGGAGGGAACAGCTTCAAGCACTCCAATGCAGCCAAACGCCTGATCCGCACCAATCGCGATTTGTTCACGGCCCGTTATCCAGACGTCTTGCTGCCCCATAAGCGGGAAGGCAATCTGGCCATATTGAAACTGTTCGAGGAAGTGATCCAGGGCGGGGAAGGCATTGCGGCTTTTTCCGAGCGGATCGCCTTGAGGAAAAATGCGCTGGAGCGGTCACTGCCGAAAAGCTTCAGCAAGCGGCGGCGCTGGAAAAAGGCCCAGGCTGCCCTGCTGCTTTGAACCGGGACCTTCTCAATGAACAAATATCTGCTCTACCGAATTTCCAGTAAGGTCAACGCAAAGCCCCGAATTGCGGGCTTTTCCAAGCTTGCCTGCCTGGACAACCTGCTGGCGGCTTTTCCGGGTTACCGCATGGTTTGCCTGGCGGACAATTGCGATGCGGAAACGGTTGCGTGGCTCAGGCAAAAGAATTTCTTCAGGCTTGAGGAAACCCGGCTTGGACAAGCCGCTTCTTTTTACCATCTGGTCAACGGGGCCATCGAAACGTTGCATGACGAAGACATTGTCTATTTCATCGAAGACGATTACCTGCACCTGCCCGAGGCGGGACGGATTCTGGAGGAAGGCCTGCAAGTCTTCGATTACGTCACCCTGTACGATCATCCAGACAAATACGGGGTATTCGGGAAAGGCCGGAACCCCTATGTGGATGAAGGCAAGCTGTCGGAAGCAACGCGCGTATTCAAAGGCGCTTTGACGCTCTGGAGAACCACCAATTCCACCACCCACACTTTTGCCTGTCACGTGAAAACGCTGAAAGAAGACCGGTTAGTCTGGCTGGGCCGGCTGAAAAGGCGCCCCAAACTGCAGGACTTCTACGACTGGATTTTCCTGACCCGGCCAGGGTTCCACGGGGGGAGGCTCAAGCTGAAGCTGCTGGTGCGTCAGGCGATGGCGCATCTTGCCGGCCTTGCCGGGTTCAGAAAAAGGACGCTGGGGGTTCCGATCCCATCCGCTTCGGCTCATCTGGAAGCCAATTTTCTTCCCGACCATTTTGATATTCAACGTTTCCAGACCAGCCCGTCATCGTGAACGCCATTAAAAAATTTTTATCGGACCTGAGGGTGTTCCGCAGGGCCTTCCTGATCAAATCCTGGTCTGTCATTCATTCGCAATACGGAGAAGATGCCGTGCTCCAGCACATCGTCACGCAACCCCAAGGGGTGTACGTGGATGTGGGTTGCTGGCATCCGAAGAAATTTTCCAACACCTGGTTTCTGTACCGCCGCGGATGGCGCGGGGTCAACATCGATCTGGGCGAAATCAAGATCAGGACATTCCGGTGGGTTCGACCCGAGGATCACAATGTGGTGGCGGCCGTTTCAGACAAGCCCGGAGCGGTCACCGTCCAGACAGACAAGGATTTCTCGGTGGGTGAACAGATCGTCCTGGGGGGGCAGGATTCCCGACCCGGATTCGGACAGTCGCGAACCATGGAAACCCGTACCCTGACCGACATTCTGGATCACTCGCCGTTTGCGGGAAAAACCATACAGCTGCTCAATATCGATGCCGAAGGGCATGACCTGCATGTGCTGAAAGGTCTGGATTTCGAGCGCTATGCGCCGGAACTGGTGCTGGTGGAATCCTACGTGCAATCGATTGATGAGCTCACCGGATCCGAACTGCACGGGTTTCTGTCCGGAAAAGATTACAGGCTTTTCAACTGGGTGGGCCCCACACTTTTTTACAAACGCCAACGACTTGCGACGGCATAACCTTTTACCATCCCCGGCTGTCTTCACTTTTTACCTCACATCATGGGCATACCGCAGCATCTGAGTCACCCCAAATACCGCGCCGACATCGATGGCCTCAGGGCAATCGCCATTCTGGCGGTGCTGGGCTTCCACGTTTTTCCCGCATGGATGCATGGGGGCTTCATCGGGGTCGACATTTTCTTTGTGATTTCCGGGTTTCTGATAAGCACCATTATTTTTGAAAACCTGGAGGCTGGCCATTTCAGTTACGCGGAATTTTATGCGCGTCGCATCAAGCGGATTTTCCCGGCACTGGTGCTGATTCTTGGCGCAAGCTTTGTCATGGGCTGGGTGCTCATGCCGTCAAAATACTTTGCACTGGCTGGCAAGCACATGTTTTCCGGGGCCACGTTTACAGCCAATTTTGCCCTTCTGCGCGAAACCAACTACTTCAACTCCACAGGCGAGACGGACCCTTTTCACCATTTGTGGTCCCTTGCGGTGGAAGAGCAGTTCTACATTGTCTGGCCGCTGTTGCTCGGCCTGGTGTGGCGCCGCCGCTGGAATTTTCTCTGGATTACCGTGGGCATTGCCCTGGCTTCATTTGCGTTCGACATCGGCAATTTGGGCAGCGATGCCGCCGTGGCTTTCTATTCGCCCCTGTCGCGATTTTGGGAGCTGATGCTGGGCGGTGTTCTGGCGTACCTGCAGCTGCACCGACCGTCAGTTCTTTCCCGCAACAGCCAGGGGATGTCAGTGCTCGGTGCCGCGTTGATGGTGGCCGGGTTTGTGCTGATCAGCCCGCGCAGCAATTTTCCGGGATGGCCCGCACTCCTGCCCACGGCCGGGACGTTCCTGCTCATCGCCGCAGGGCCGCAGGGGTTGATCAACCGGCAACTGTTGTCGCGCAAACCCATGGTCTGGATCGGCTTGATCAGCTACCCCCTCTACCTTTGGCACTGGCCCCTGCTGGTTTTCATGCGCTTCTACACGCTGGGTGATCCCACGGTAGTACAAGGGCTTGCAGTCATGCTGAGCGCCATGGGCCTGTCCTGGGCCACTTACCGGTTTCTGGAGAAGCCTGTGCGGTGGCGGTGGCCGGGAAAGCCCGTGGTTGCCGTATTGCTGGCTTTCATGGTGGTGTTTGCCATTGCCGGAAAGGCGACGGACAAGCAGCAAGGTTTTGAACAGCGCAGCGCCAATGCCGGATTGCTGCGCTTTCACTACGACCATCTGCGAGGGTTCCGCTCGGGGGAATGTTTTATCGAATCGTCGGGCAAGGTTGCTCCGGAAACGATATTCAAGCCG
>JAGWTQ010000028.1 GCA_028868905.1 Betaproteobacteria bacterium | reverse complement strand
GCTTCACGGGCCGTTTCAAGCCCGGAAACCCACGCCTCGCGGTGACGCAGCGGTGCGCTCATGGCTCGCCCATCCACTGTCCATCCTGGCCAAGGCTCGCCACGATGTGTTGCCAGCGCTTGTCCAACGAAGCATCGATCTGGCTGTGGGCCGTCTCCACGCGGCAGCCGCCGCGCACGATGTTCATGTCTTCAAAAATCTTCCAGCCCGAATGAGCCAGTTGTTCTCCGATTGCGGCACGCACCAGGGCCGCATCATCGGGATGCAGGGCCAGGTGGGCTCCGTGGCTGAAATGGGGCAGGCTGCTGACCGCCTCGCGCACCACGTCGAGCACGAGTTCCGGCTTCACCTGCAGCGTTTGTCGCACCATCTGCCGCGCCACTTCCAGGGCCAGGTTGAGCAAGCTCTGGAACACATCCTGATCCACCTGCTTCAGCTGGCGATCGAGGCCGGCGACCAGACCGACCAGGCGCTCCGCCTCCTGCGCGGCCTTCTGCCGGCCTTCTGCATAGCCGGCCTGATACCCTTCCTCGTGGGCCTGCTGGTGAATCTGCTCCAGCTCCGCAGCGGTGGGCAGGGAACTGGCCATGCCCGGTGCGTTCCGGCTGCGGGTGCCGTCAAAACTGGGAAGCTCCCAACGCTGGTAGGGCGTCAGGTGTTCCTTCGGAGTATCCATTTCAGACATAAGCATCATCGGCTTTTCCGCCCAGCACGATCTGACCTTCGTCAGCCATGCGCCGGACAATCTTCAGGATTTCCTTCTGCTCCGCTTCCACCTCGCTCAGTTTCACGGGCCCCTTCGCATCCAGGTCTTCGCGCATCATTTCAGCCGCACGCTGGGACATGTTCTTGAAGATCTTTTCGCGCAGTTCGGGACTTGCTCCCTTGAGCGCCACGATCAGGGACTCCGACTGGACTTCACGCAACATGAGCTGGATGCCGCGATCGTCAATCTCGATCAGGTTGTCGAAGACAAACATTTCGTCGATGATTTTTTGCGCCAGTTCCTGGTCGTAGCCACGCACCGCCTCGACGACCGAAGCTTCCAACGCCCCCCCCATGAAATTGAGGATTTCCGCTGCCGCGCGCGACCCGCCTTTGATGCGCTTTTTGGCCGCCGCATTGCCGGTCAGCAGTTTGGTCAGCACGTCGTTGAGTTCACGCAAGGCCACAGGCTGCACGCCGTCAAGGGTGGCGATGCGCAAAATGACATCGTTGCGGATGCGCTCCGTGAAGTAACCCAATACGCCGGCACACAGATCCGGTTCCAGGTGGACCAGGATCGTGGCGATGATCTGGGGATGTTCGCCGCCGATCAGTTCGGCAATGGAGGCGGAATCCATCCACTTGAGGCTTTCGATGCCGCTGGTATCGCCACCATGGAGTATCCGGTCGATCAGGCCGGCCGCCTTGTCGTCACCCAGGGCGCGGGTCAGCATTTTTCGAATGTAATCCGAAGAATCCATGCCCACGGTGGTCTTCTTCGACGCCATTTGCTGGAACTCCTGGAACACCTGGGTGATCTGGTCCCGGGAGAGGCTTTTGAGGCTCACCATGGCCGCGCTGATTTTCTGGACCTCTTTCGGTTCCAGGTGCTTGAGCACTTCCGCGGCCTCGTTTTCTCCGATGGTCATCAGCAAAATCGCGCTTTTGTTGACGCCCACGTCACTCATTGGCGCCCACCCATTCCTTCACTACGGAAGCGACGATCTTGGGATCCTGCTGCGCCAGCTGCTTGGCGGTGCCCAGATTGTTTTCATAAGAGGGCACGTACCCCCCTTGCGATCCCTGGTCGGTCATGGGCGGGATGTCGTTGCGCTGCATGCGCGGCTCGGGCAAGCGCGCCAGAACCCGGGAAAGGTTGCGGAAAGCGGGGCGAATGATGCCCAGAACCAAAAACAGGGCCACTGCGCCAATCACGGCATACTTCAACCCCTCCTTGACCATGCTCAGGGTCTCGGGCTGCTTCCAGAGCGGCGTTTCCGGGATTACCTCCTTGTGTTCGTTGAAGGCGCTGTTCAGCAGGCTCAGCGTGTCCCCCCGCTTTTCGTCAAAGCCCACCGCGTCCTTGATGAGGGCGGCAATCTGATTTTTTTCCGCGTCGCTCAAAGCCCGCGTACTCACTTTGCCCGCGGCATCGGTGACCGTGCGGTTGTTCAGCACAACGGCCACGGACAGACGGCGCAGCATGCCCACGGCCATTTTGGTATGGCTGATGGTGCGGTCCACCTGAAAGTTGGTGGTGGTTTCCTTGCGGTTGCTGGTACTGGCAGGCGGGGAAGACTGCGCGGCCGCAGTGGCCCCTGTCGCCGCAGCCGGCGCACCCGGTTTGGCCGCTGCCGCCACTGCAGGCTTTGCGGGCGGCGCATTGAGTGGCGCTGTGGCTGGCACCGGCGGCTGGTTGGACAAGGCCCCGGGAATGCCTCCGGCCGTGTTGCTTCCATTGGTGCTGTCGGATTCCAGGGTCTGCTGGCTCAGCACTGCGGCCTGGTTGGGCGGCTGATTGGGTTTGTAGGTCTCCGCCGTTTGTTCGGACTGCGTGAAGTCCACATCTGCCGTCACCTGGGCATGAACGTTGCGTGGCCCCACCAGCGGCGTGACGATGTCTTCGATGCGTTTGACGTAGTCCCCTTCCACCTGATGGACGTATTTCAGCTGGCTTTCATCCAGGCCCGTATTGGCCTTGTCGGGCGGCGCGCTGAGCAGCGTACCGCTCTGGTCCACCACGGTGACGTTTTTGGCCGGCATGTTGGGCACACTGCTGGAAATGAGATGAACCACGGCATTGACCTGCCCCGCGTCCAGGGTTCTGCCCGGATACAGGGCCAGCACCACCGAAGCACTGGGACTTTCCTGGTCTTTCACGAACACGGTGGGCTTGGGAATGGCTAGATGAATGCGCGCCGTCTGGACCGAAGCCAGGGTCTGCACGGAACGTGCCAGCTCCCCTTCCAGCGCGCGCTTGTAGTTCACCTGCTCCAGAAACTCGCTGGTACCGAATTTCTGGTTTTCCATCAGCTCAAACCCAACCGTCCCCCCCTTGGGCAACCCTTGCGAGGCCAGCCGCAGGCGCACTTCGTGAACCTGGCTGGCCGGAACCAGCAACGCGCCGCCCCCTTCCGCAAACTTGTACGGAACGTTCATCTGCTGCAGGGAATCGATGATGGCCCCACCATCGCGGTCCGAAAGGTTGCTGTAGAGCACCCGGTAATCCGGGGTCGTCCCCCACAGCCACAGGCCGAAAGAGACGGCAATGAGCGCGGCCAAAGCCAGGATGAGGCCCATTTTCTGCTGGCCGGAGAGCTGGTTGAGGGTTTGCGCCAAAGCGGAGGGTGGGGTGTTTTCTGCCATAGTTTCAATCAAGGGTCGGCGCAACTTGGGGCTTTACCAAAAGCCATTATCTCCAGCCTGCCGGTTGCCATACTTCGAAACAGGCGGGGATTCCGGGTGCTTTTCACGGATTGGAGAATCCGGGTCGGATGCTAACGTGTACCCCATCCTTGAGGAATCCGGCCATGAACGTGCAATCCATTGACAGTCTGCTGGCCCAAATGCGCGCTGCGGTGGCGGCCGCCGAAGGGAAGCTGCAGGCTCCGGCCCCGTCATCGCCTGCAGGCCAGGCCGATTTTTCAGCCCTTTTGAAAGCCTCCCTGGACCAGGTGGCACAGACGCAGAACCAGGCCGAGTCACTGGAGCAACGTTTCACCCTGGGTGATCCGCAGGTCAGCCTGAGCGATGCGATGATCGCCATGCAAAAAGCCAACATTTCCCTCCAGACGGCTGTCCAGGTGCGCAACAAGGTGGTGGCCGCCTACAACGACATCATGAACATGCAGGTCTAGCGACCGGCCTAGAGCAATTGGACCTTTTGCTGCATGGTGATGTAGCGCTGCAACAACACTTCCGTCTTGCCGTCGATGTTCACGAAGCGACACCCCGCACAGCCCCTTCCTTTTCCTGTCTGGGACGGCGTGATTGAAAAGTAGCGCACCTGGAGCCCAAAGGTCAGCTCCGTGTCTTCATCCAGGCGCATGGTGCAGCGTTCGATCGTTTTTCCGGGCTGTAAATCCGCGTCATGCTCATCGCAGTACAGGGCGACTCCGCCCCGGCTGATGTCGCGCACCCTCAATAACCTCTCGCGCGGGGGGTTCCCTCCCAACTGCAACCTGCACTTGAGCACTCCGGCCGGCAAATGGAGCCGGAAAAAATCACGCCGCTGGATGCGCAACAGCTCGTCAGGCATGGGGATATAGAACGTTTCCAGGCCCTCCAGCTCGGTGAGTTCCACCGCTTCGACTTCAAACTGCACCTTGGCCTGGTGGTGCGAACTCACGACGATGCAGCGTCCGCTGCCGGCGATCTTGATGTTTTCTTCATGGCTTTGGGATGCATCCAGCCAGACGCCGTCGTCATCCACGTCCACCACCGAGGTCAGGATGAATTCCTTGCGCTTGTCGTAGTAGAGGGCTGCGCGGGACGCCTGCTTTTCGATGTCGTGCATGATGAAGCGGATTTCCCGGGGCGAGGCGATTCTGAACTCCTCATCATCTCCGCCCGGAAACAGCTCAATGGTCAATGGCACTTCGTGATTCATAACTTCGGTTTCTCGCTCAGATCGGCTTCTCCGCGCTCCAGACGATACAGCCAAGCCAGCAATTCGGCAACGGCCAGGTACAGTTCAGAAGGGATCTGCCGATCCAGTTCCACTTGCATGAGCAGGCTCACCAGCTCTTCGGACTCATGCACGAATACCCCGTGTTCACGCGCGCGCGCAATGATGGCCTGGGCCACCAGGCCACGGCCTTTGGCCACCACCCGGGGGGCGCTGTCCTGGCTCTGGTAGGCCAGGGCAACCGCCGTCTGGCGCTTGGGGTCAGGAGGCCGGTTCATCAGCCATTCCCAGGGTGGCGCTTGAAACGGTCACGCCGGCGGCCGCTAGGGCAGACAGCAACTGCGGCCGGGACTGGTTCATCAGCGCCAGGGTTTGCGCCGACCCGGCCGTCACTCCAACCTGGACTCCGGCAGCAGACCATTGGAGCCTGGCATTCACCAACCCCAGGTGCGGCAGGTTCAGCTGGATCGACGTGGCCCACTGGGTCGCCTGCTGGGGGGCCGGCGCCTGACCTCCCCTTCCCTGCCCAGGCTGCTGCCAGATTTCCCATTGCATGTTCTGGCCCGGAAAAAACTGCCCCTGCCACAGGATATGGCCTGTTTCCAGGGCCTGAAGCTGTTGCTGCACCAAGGGCTGGAGATGAGGAGGCACCGCAGGATTATGCCCGGCTGCCGCTGGAGTACCCCCCAGCGAGCTGGCGAGCCCTGGCGACACAGGAGGCTGGGTCGGCAACGACTGGGCCGCCTGGGACTGGGGACTCTGGGATGGCAGCATCTCTGCCAGCACCGGGCGGGACGGATTGGCATCTGCAGGCTGCGGCGACGGCAAGAGCTGGTTCTGCGGTTCGGCCATCAGCCGGGCGGTAGTGAGTGTCCCGGCCACCCATTGCGCCTGGTGGGATTCATAAAACAGGCCGCTGTCCTGAATGGCCTGCTGCAACTGCGTGGCCAACTGGGCCGTCTCGGGCGTCGCGTTGGCGGAACTGAGAAGGGGGGTCTGAGTAGGACTCTGGATCAAGGCTTTGGTCGGCGCATCCGTCGTCAAATTGGACAGGAGCCGTGCCGCATCGCTCAGCTGCTGCTGGGAGGAGGCGGGGTTTTCTGATGTGGACAAGCCAAAGGTCAACCGGGGCTGCAGTGAAAGCACCTGCAGTTGAACGACATCTCCGGTATGGATGGTTTCGGGAAGGTTGAGCTGCACCAGTTGCTGCGCCACCCGTACCGTAAACACACCCGAGGAGGTTTCGGCGAGCACCGTGCCCTGCACGCTCTGTCCCAGGCCAAAGGACTGGCTTTCCGAAGTCGCACCATCGGCCGCGCCGGTAGGCAGCGGCAGCGACTCCCGGGACTGCACGTAGGCCTTGAGGGCACTCAGGATTTCGGGAGGCAGCATGGGTCAGTCCCGGCGCGCGGCCCGCAGCGGCCTGTCACCTGCCGCTGTAGGCTTGACGAACTTGCTGGTCTTTGCGGGTAATCTGGATCGCCTGTTGCAGCTGTTCCATCCACGGCTGGGTATGGCGCCGGATATTGGCATCGTCAGAGAGGATTTTGAGAATCAGGTCCTTCTTTCTGGCGCGGGCTGCCGGATCAAGCGTTGCCTGGGTGTCGCCCTGCTTCATGGTTTCCACATGCTGGCGGCACCGGGTTTCAAGGTCGAGCAGGCGGGTCCACTGCCCCTGGGCAGCGGCTTCCCGCATCAGCCCCATCAATGAAGACAGGGACTCGTAATTCTGGATGGCAGTGTCCACTCCGTCAGGCACGTTCATAAACCCGCGTCACGGCAGGTCGCGCACCGTACTGCGCCATGGCCGGGCTCAATGATGATGAAGGTTGCTGCACTGCCGGCTCGGAGGCCTCCGCGGGCGCGGCAACAGGTTTGCGAATGCTTTCCCAGGCGCCGCGCAATTCCGCCAGCAGTTTGGACACTTCATCCAGCGCTTCCGGGTCGTTGTGCAGGTTGGCATGAAGCAGGCGCCGGGTCATGTAATCGTAAAGCGCCGCCAGGTTTTTGGCCACTTCTCCGCCCACCTCCTTGTTCAGGCTGGCGTTCAGGCCTTCATTGATGATGGAGATCGCCTGGGAAATGGATTTTCCCTTCTCGGCGATTTCCTTCCGCATCATGTGGTTCCTGGCCGCGGAGAGGGACAGCAACGCACCCTGGTACAGCAACAGGATCAGCTTGTGGGGATCAGCGGAATGCACGCTGGACTCGACGCCGACATCAACATAATTTTTGACTTTCATCATCGCATTCATGATTTCCGCTCTCATCGTAAAAGTTGTGACAGCTGTTGCGTCAGGTAGGAGCTGGTCTGGCTCATCGTGCCCAGCATCGTGTTCAGCGCCGAGTACTGCTGTGTCAGGGCCTGCTGAATGTTGGCCAGGCGGGCCTGCCACTGGGTGATCTGGCTGTTGATGTCCGAAATGTTGGTATTGATGCCGTTGGTTTCTGCTGCCAGGGGACCAATGAGCGGGTCCAGCATCGAGTTGGCAATGTTGTTGAGCGTGACGGCATAGCCTTGCGAATAATTGACCGTGCCCCGGCTGCCCGTGGGCCCGCCGGCAACCTGGACCACCAGGCCGTTGCTGTTTCCCGTGGTGGACGTCAGGTATTGCCCGTTGCCTGTGGCCGTGGCGCCGTTGATGGTGCCCGCCACATCCTGGCCGTTGGTTTGCGCCGGATTTGCGCCCAACAGGGTGCTGCTGGCATTGCCGCCGGTCACGGCCACCGTCGAGGCCGATCCATAATTGTTGGCCGTGATGGTCAGGGTGCCCGAATTCTGGGTCACGGAAACCGATTGCCCCGCCGCTGCAAGCCCCGACGTACTGTTGATCAGGGATTGCAGTTGGGTGGCCAGAGTGGTTGCGGTGTAAGTCCCCGGCGGAATGACAATGGTGGTGGCCACGCCGTCCACCGTAAGGTTCAGGGTGTCATTGCTGCCCTGGGTGATGGTCAACCCCGCCGTTCCCGAGCCCACCAGGGTTCCCTGCCGTCCCACCTGGGTCACGTTGACGGCATAGGATCCGGGCTGCGTGCTGGGTCCGGCGGCTGAATAGCTCACCAGGCTGTCGGTGGCTTTCCCCACTGTGGCAAACAAGCTGGCAATGTCGCTGGCATTGGTGCTGATGGCCGTGTTCAGCTTGGTCGTGTCGATGGCCAGGCTGCCGTCCTTCTGGAACGTCACCCCGATGGAGTCCAGCGACGAATAGGTGCTGGTGGTGTTGGTAATGGCGTTGTTGAGCGCCGCGTGCATCTGCGTTTCAATGGCATTGACCATGGGATCGCCCATCAGGGTGCCCGCGGTATTGGTGGAGCTGTTGTAGCTAGAAACTCCCAGGACGGCCTTGTTGAGCGCGTTGTAGGCATTGACGAAGGAGTTGACCGCCGCCGCAATGCCCGTGGTATTGCTGGCCACGCTGATGGATGCCGGACTGGTGGTCACCCCGCTGAGCGTGAAGGTCAGCCCCTGGATTGCGTTGGCGACCGTATTCGAGCTCTGGGTCATCGAAATGCCGTTGACCGTGAACTGTGCATTCTGCGCGGCGGTGCTCTGGGTCAGATCCTGCGTCGTGGTCGCCGGGTTTTCGCTCAGCAGCCCGCTCAGGGTGGCATCGCCGCTCACCGAAATCTGCATGCTGTTGCTGAGCCCCGAAGGGCCTGTCAGGACCAGGCGATAGGGTGAAGCGCTGCCGTCGTTCACGATGGTGGCCGACACGCCGATATTGGCGGCGTTGATGGCCGCTGCAATGCCCTGCAGCGAGTTGTTGCTGCTGTTGATGGTCACCGTCTGGCTGGGGCTGCTGCTCTGCTGGAACGAGGCGCCGCTGTAGATGCCGTTGCTGAGTGAACCGCCGCTGATGGTGCCAAAATTGAAGGTCAACGTGGTGGTCGCCCCGCTGCCAATGGCCGCTGTCTGGCTGGTCTGTCCGGCGGCAATCAGGCTCTGGGCCTGGGCAAGAGACGAAACAGACACGGAATAGTTGCCTTGCGCCGCCCCGGCCGCGGCAGTGACACCCACGGCCGAATTGGAAGAGGTGGCATTCAGCGCCTGATACTGACTGGCGCTGGTCAGGCCTTGCACCGCGCTTTGAAACGAGGTCAGTGCGCCATTGACGGTTCCGAGCGCGGTGAGCTGCGTCTGGTAACTGGCTTCCTGCTGCTGCAGCAACGTCACCGGCTGACTTTGCACCGTCATCAACTGACTGACGATGCTGGAAACGTCAATCGACTGCGTCGTGACCGGCGCCGCAGAAACAACTGAACTCGAAGCGGTAACTGCCACAGGGGCTCCTAAACTTTATGTTGCAGCAGCATGCCCTGCTGCATCGCATCGATTGCCTGGGCAATCGCCAGGACCTGCTCCGAGGGAATCTGCTTGATCACCGTTCCGGTCCCTGATTCCACCACCTTGACAAGCGTTTCCTTGGTGCTGGGGTCAATGGCAAAGGTCACCCCACGATTCATGAACTGCATCGACTGGTTGATGTTGTTCACGGCCGCTTTCACCTTGGCCGCCATCTGCGCCTGAGCCTGCGGGTCGGGCGGCGCCGATGGTGCTGGCTGGCCCTGCTGCCCTCCAGTCGCAGAAGGCAAAATCGGCCCATCGCTGCTCGCCTGGGCCGGAATCGCGTTGCCGCTCAAATTCTGGATAATCATCGACGTTATCCTCGACGGTAAAACCCGGAAAGCAGCCTGGGCTGCTCCCGGGTCAGGACTACTTTAATCTCGCCGCCTCCTTACTTCAACAGGGTCAGCACGGCGTTGGGCATGGCATTGGCCTGGGCCAACATGGCCGTACCCGCTTGCTGCAGAATCTGGGCCTGGGTCAAGCTGGCCGTGGTGGCCGCGAAGTCCGTATCCTGGATTCGGCTTTGCGCAGCGGTCAGGTTCTGCACCCCGGTTTGCAGGTTGGTCACCACCGACTGGAAACGGTTCTGAACCGCGCCCATCAGACCCATTGCCGTGTTCACCGTGTTGATGGCCCCATCGAGGGCGGCAATCGCATTGCTGGCGTTGGTCTGGGTGGTCACGTCCACGCTGCTCACCGCGGAAGTGGCCGTGGCCAGGGTTGCCCCCACCGTAAAGCCGGCGCTGGCAGCGGCATTACCACCGATGTTGATGCCCGAGCCGCTGGAGCTGCTGAGGGACACCGTACCCCGTGTGGACACCGCGGTAGCTACTGCGGACGCGTTTCCGCCCAGCTGTGCCGTGCTGAATCCGGTCTGGCCTGCCAGTGCCCCTTGAGCCGCCATCAGTTGCGCAGCATTCAGGGTTGTCGGCATGGTCAGGGACGTCTGGGAAGTGCCGGAAATGACGCTCACCGCGCCGGTGGTCGTATTGGCCACGGCCTGGCCGTTGGCTGCTGTCCCCCCGGTGGCGGAAGCCAGGGCCGTGGAAATCGCTGCCGCGATGGCGATGCCGTTACCCACGGCGCCACCGTAGGCCCGTGTGCCCACGTAGGTGCTGCCCAAGCCCAACACGTTGGTAGCGGCCGTCTGGTCTGCTGCAGCCGTGGTGGCGTTCTGCGAGGTGCCGCTCAGACCGAAGCTCAGGCCGCTGCCGGATGCGTTGGTGATGACGCCGTTGGATACGGTAACCGTGCCCGCTCCCGCTGCGGCATTGATGGCATTCGCAATGGTGGTGGCATCCGTGGTGAGGGTGCCGGTCAGGTTGATCGGGCCCAGGTTGTGAGCAGTACCAGTGCCCACCTGAACGGTCAGGTCGGTCAATTGCCCGGTGTTCGTACCGCCAGCAGACCCCGACAGGTAGCCCACGGTGAACGTGGCGGCGTTGGCCACGCTGGTAGTGGCGGCCGTGGCGGCCGTCAGGGCGTTCAGCGTGATGGCGCCCACGCTGACGCCGTTGGCCAGGAACGTGCCGGCTGCAATGGTGCCCGCGGTGGCCTGGGGCGCGCTGGCAGCCGTCATCTGGTAACCCATCTGGGCGTTGCTGAAGCCCGTTTGCGTGGTCAGGGTGGTGGAAGACTCGCCGCCTGACATGGTCAGGGTAGCCGACTTGGTAGCCGACCCCGTCACGGTCACTGCACCGGTTCCCGTGCCCACCACACCACCCGCTCCGACCGTCGCTCCGGCGGTATAAGCCCAAGAGGTCACGCCAGCAGTCGAAACGGTGGAGGTGCCGCCCGTGCTGGCCGTCGCCGTGGCTGCACCGGCCACGTAGCCGGCCGAGTTGGCCAACGCGGTATTCAGCGCTTCGGCAATCGTCATGCCGTTACCGACGGCGCCACCATAATTCATGGCGCCCCAGGCTCCGGCAGTGCCGCCTGAAATCAGGTTGTTCGCCGCGGTCTGGATGGAGGTTGCGTTGGTCTGGGTTTCCGCAACGCCGCCCAGCGCGAGCGTGAAAGCGCTGGTAGCTCCGTTGATCAGATTGCCTGCTGCGTTTGCGGTGACGCCCGACCCTGCGAATACGGCATTGATGGCGTTCGCCACGACGGTGGCATTCTGCTGCACTGTGTTGGCTGAGGCAAACGTGAGCGGCCCCAGCATTTTGGTTACGGCGCCTTCAGTCACCGCAAGGTTGTTGAGGGTTACGTTCGAAGCTGTGGTCGTGAACGTAAACCCGGAAGTGGCGCTCGTGGCAATGGTCGTGCCGGTGCCTGTCACCGTCCCTGCCGCAACCAGGGAAACCGCGCCGATATCCACGCCGTTGGCGTACAGGCTGCCGGCTGCAATCGTGCTGGCTCCCGTGCCCGCTGCAGCACCCACAATCGTACCCGGGCTTGCACCAGCCGATGCCACGTTGGTGCTGGCCGTGTCGATGGCTCCGGTGTTGGCCGTCAGTGCCTGCGTACCGATCTGGGTGGCTGAAAGCCCCAGTTGCCCGGCAAGCGCCGTGACGCTGGCGTACGAAGTGGCCAGCGAAGTGGCCGTGCCATTCATGCCGATGTTGATGTTGCGGCCGTCGGTGGCAGTCAGGGTCAGCGCCCCGGTCACCGCATCGGAGGTGGCCGTCACGCCGGTTTGCGACGTGATCGCATTGATGGCGGCCGCGGCGTTGGCGCCCTGGCCGGCTGCGTTGGAACCTGCTGCAATGGCACCCACGTTGTAGCCGTTGATGCTGAAGGTGTTGGCAGCCACTGCAGTGAACGTGGTGGGGCCTGTGCCGGTCAGGGTGGTGGCATTGGCCACGGCGTTCACGCCGGAGCTGGAGGAGATGCCGTTGATGGCCTGCGCAATGGAAAACGCGCTGTCAGACGTCTGCCCGGGGCCGGCAAAATTCTGCGAAGCACCGACCTGGAAGCCGTTCAGCGTCAGGTCACCGGCGTTGAGCGCGGCGGTTGTTGCCGTGCCGCTCACTGCAGAGGAATCGCTCAGCAGGCTGGTGGTTTTCATGCTGCTGATGGCCGCCACCTGAATCACGTCGTTGGAGGTGTTGTTGGCACCCACCTGGAAGTTTTTGGCCGTGAACGAGCCGTCCAGCAGGTTCACGCCGTTGAATGTGGTCGATGCCGCCACGCGGTCGATTTCATTTTTGAGCTGCACCACTTCGGCGTTCATGGACGCGCGGTCAGATGCGGAATAGGTGGCGTTGGCAGCCTGCACGGCCAGGCTACGCATGGCCTGCAAGTTTTGCACGATGGACTGCATGGCGCCCTGGGCAGTCTGGGACAGCGAAATACCGTCGTTGGCGTTGCGGATCGCCTGGTTTTGCCCGGCAATCTGGCTTCCCATGCGAGTGGCAATGGCCATACCCGCCGCGTCGTCGGCCGCGCTGTTGATGCGCAGACCGGATGACAGACGCTGAATGTCGGTCGCAAGAGTGCTCTGCGAATTGGCCAGATTGGCCTGCGCATTGAGCGATGCGATGTTGGTGTTGATATACATTGCCATGGTGAGTCGCTCCTTTTAAACGGACCTCGCGCGGCGCATTTGCCGCGCGGCCGGTGGCTTTTGGATCGCCCTGAATGAGCAACCCTTTGGTCCAGTTATCGGAAGCGCTTTTGGAAACTTTAGCGCAAAATGTGAATCGACCTGTAAGCCGGGCCCAGCCACAACGGCTTATTCCGCCTTCACCACACGGTTTTTTCCGGCTGCCTTGGCCTTGTACATGGCCTGGTCCGCCCGCTCGATGGCCTCCTCCACGACCTCGCCAGGCAGTCTTGCCGCCACCCCGGCACTAAACGTAATCAACAGAGGTTCCCCGTTGTAAACGAAGAGTTTTTTGGTGAGCAGCCGCTGCAGGCGGCCGATGATTTCCGCTGCCTCGTTGATCCCGCTCCCCGGCAGCACCACCAGGAACTCTTCTCCCCCGTAGCGTGCCACGGAATCCGAAGGGCGCAGGGATTCCCGGATGACGTCGGATACGTGCATCAGGGCCTGGTCGCCCGCCTGGTGGCCCATCGTGTCGTTGAGCAGCTTGAAGTTGTCGATGTCGAGCAGTACCACGCTCAGGGAATCCTTGCTGCGATCCGCGCGCGCCGTTTCCCGTTCCAGCATTTCGTCCAGCCCGCGGCGGTTGAGCGTGCCTGTGAGCTGATCGGCGCGCACCAGCTCGCTCACCTGTTCCAGCTCTTCTTCCAGTCGGCGGATGCGGTGTTCCGCATCATCCGCCTGGCGCCGCGCCTCAACCAGCTCTTCGTGGGAACGCAGGGCGCTGGCCTGGATCACGCGCGTGTCCTGCATGATGTCTTCCAGGATATGGCTCAGTTCGGTCAGGTTGTCCGCCTGGCCGATCTTCAGGTTGTAAGCTTCCATTTTTGCGTGGTATTCGCCGGTGCTTTCCGTGAGCTCGCCCATGCGGTCGATGAACGTGGTCATCAGGCTCTTGAGGGTGGCCTTGGCATCAGCCAGGCTTTTCTTGAGCGTGCTTTGCTTGATCAGCGCATCGCGCAGGTTGCGTTCGGCCTCCGTGATGCTGCGCTTGTCCAGCGGCTGCGCAATGATGCCCTGCAACACCGCGATCTGGCCATGCAGCCATTTGTCGTCCGCCACCAGTTCGCCCACGTTTTCCACCAGCAGGCGCAGCAGGCGCAACAGACCTTCCTGGATCTTGGCCTTGTCCCCGCCGCGCAGCTCCAGCTTGACCCAGAAGTGGCGCAGCTTTTTGGCCAGTTCCATCAGCTTCCCCTGGTCGCCGACGGTACGCACCTGTTGCGCCAGTTCGCGGATTTCCTGCCCCAGGTCCTGCTGCAATGACTGCCCGCTTTCCAGGCTCTGGGCCAGCAACTCCTTCAGGTTCCCCATCATTTCCTGATCGGCGGATGCCGCTGCAGGAGCCGGTGGCTGCGCGCCGGCAGCGGATGCCGCAGCCACTGGGACGGGCTGGGCGGCTGCCGTGGTCGCCGCTTGGGCCACATTGCCCAGCTCGGGTTCGCGCGCCTCACCGGCCGCTTCCGCAGCGGTCTGGGCGGTGGTCGCAGGTGCGCCGGCACTGCCCCAGGACCGCAACAGGCTGTGCAGCTTCTCGTAGAGCGCTTCCGGATTTCCGGAAAACTTGGTCAGCACCACGTCCAGGCCGTCTTTCTTGCGCGACAGCGTAATACCCTTGTGATGGGCTTCCAGTTGCCGCAGCAAATCGCGAATCAAGGCCGACCAGGCCAGGGCCGGACGCGTCGGAGCGGCTGCTTCCTGGGGCTGTTCTGCCACTGGCGCATCCTGGGGCTTGCCGCTCACTTCCGCGTAAATGCGCGCGTAGTTTTCCGGGGTGGGAGCGAGCTTGCGCGCCACCAGGGTTTTCAGGGTCTTGCCGGCGATTTCTGCGGGACTGCTGGGAGAAGCCATGCGTTGTCTTTTGAATTTGAGCGTTACGGTAACAGGATTGCTTTCAGGGAGCGCAGCAGAACCGGGTCGCCCCAGGCCATAAATCCGGCAAAGCCCGCCCAGGAAGCAGCCAGCGCCAAGGCAAGCAGGCGATTGAGGCGGCGGTTGCGACGCACTGCCTGGTGCAATTCCATCACGGCGACCGTTTCCTGCACCGCCTGCAAGGCCTGCAGCTGACTGGCCGTCATGGCTTGCTCGAGCGCTTCCTGCTGCTGGTACTTCTGCACCAGAGCCGCCTGGGCTGTACGCCGGGCTCCAGCAGCTTCCCGCGCTCGGGTTTCCGCCTCGCCGCGCTGGCGCGCCGTCACGGTAACCCGGACTTCCTCATCGATGCGGGCGCGGGCGGCAGCCAGCGCTTCCTCGGTGGCGCGGCAACGGGCTTCGGCAGCCTCTTCGGCGCGCGCTTCCAGCAGCATGCGTTCGTTGTCGGCCTCAATGGCGCGCAGCTCGGCTTCCATGCGCCGTTCCACCGCGGCAATCGCCTGGTTTTCCGCGCGCAGGTGTTCACGCTCCAGCCGCCCCAGGTCCTGCTCCCGCGACAACAGCAGTTCGCTGGGCGCCACCGACCGCAGCTGGGCTTCGGCACGCAAGCGCGCCTGCTGCGCAAGCTGCGCTTCCGTTTCAGCTTCCAGCCGCGCACGCGCCTGGCGAATGCTTTCCACCTCGTCAGGGTAGTCTTCCGCCAAGGCATTGAACCGATAAACACCGCTCTGTGCAGACATGATTTATCTCCCGCGATGGATGTGTGAGGCGCTCACCCTAGTGGGCCACGCCGGGTTCGAAAAATCCACTGGACAGCAGCTCCTGGGCCAGCGCCTTGTAGTCGGCTGCACCGGCGCTCTGCTCGGCGTAACTGAACACGTCCTGCCCGTGCATGGGGCTGGTGGCCAGGGCCGCGTTCTCGCTGATGCGCGTATTGCACACGCGCGCGCCGTAGCGTTCTTTCAGCTTCTCGAAAATCTCATAGGAGAGCTTGCGGCGCGGATCAAAACGGGTCACCACAATGCGCTGCCGGTAAATGCGGCCCAGTTTTTTTTCAAGCACGCGCAAAGCGCCATCCAGCTTGTGCACCCCTTCCAGCGACAGATAGTCCGCGGAAACCGGGATCAGAACCCGGTCGGACGCCAGCAACGCATTGAGGGTGAGCACGCCCAGCATGGGGCAGCAATCGATGAGAATGGGGGCACCGCGCGCCGTCAAGTCCGGATTCAGCCCTTGCCGCAGCAGCGTGGCCGCCTTGGCATCACTGCCGTACAGGGCATCCACCTTGGACAGCTCGAGAGAAGAGGGCACGATTTTCCAGCCCGATGGCGTGTCCCGCAGCAATTGGGACAAGGGCGTCTTGTCCTTGAAAAAAGCCACCATGCCGGTACCTAGCGCCCCGTCCCGGATGCGACAGGCCAGGCTCAGGTGAGCCTGGGGATCAAGATCCAGCGCGATGGGCGGACGCTTTTCCCGGGTCAGCGCTGCAGCCAGATTGAGACACGTCGTGGTTTTTCCGACCCCCCCTTTCTGGTTGAATACCGCGATAATCGCCATACCTGAAACGCCCTATCTTCATGAAAACAATGGCACACGGGTCATTATGGCAAAGGGGGAAATCCGACAATCCGTTGAAATGAAGGCTTTTTCCCCCTGTTAGCCCGGCCAGAAAAACGTACATCCCCAGGAATTGGGCGTACAATCATCACCGAAACCCCCTAAAGTTTTGACGGAGCCTGCCGAAACAGAGGCTATAAGGCTAGTTATCAGGAGACTTCCGTGAAAGTCGAAAAATCCGGCAAAACTCCGCCTGTCAGTCCCATCCGGGACGGGGTGGGGCGAGCACAGACGACGCGCGCACCAACATCGGGTGCGGACGCCGGCGGTGCTCCACCTCCCAGCAGCACCAGCGTGCACCTCGGTGAAAACGCGGCCCAGTTGCAGAGCATCAGCGAAAGCATGGCCGGTACGTCCGTGGTCAATACCGCCAAGGTGGCTGAAATCAAGCAGGCCATCAGCGAAGGGCGTTTCCAGGTCAACGCATCTGCCGTCGCCGATCAACTGATCGCGTCGGTGACCGATCTCGTCAATTCCCGCCCGCACTGATCGATGGCCGCCTCATCTCTCACGCTATCCATTCCGGACGACTGGGAGACTTGCCTGACCGCGGAACACGCAGCCCTGCAGTCTTTTGTCGCCCTGCTGGAAGAAGAGCAGCGCACCCTGCTGTCCGATCACCCCGAGGCGCTGCTCGATCTGGCCGACAGCAAAACCCGACAGGTGGAACACCTGACCCGGCTGGCCGAACAACGCCGCAAATTGCGACCGGCCACCCTCCCTTCCACCGGTGACCGCACGCTGCAACTGTGGGCGGACATTCGCCAGATGGCCGGACGGGCCGAACAACTCAACCGCACCAACGGCGAGCTCATCCAGATCAAGCTGCGCCACAACCAGCAGGCACTGAACGTGCTGCATCAGGCAAGCCACAGCGCCGGTCTTTACGGGCCCGATGGACAGCAGAATCTGTCCCTTGCCGCCCGCAACCTGGGCCGCGTCTAAACACTGCTTTCAAATCAGGGGTCAGTACTCTCGGCTGAAACCTGGGGGGTCAGGATCGTCACCGTAACCCTTCGGTTTTTGGCGCGATGCTCGGGCGTGTCATTGGCAACCAGCGGCTGATTGTCCGCAACACCGGCTGCTGTCAGCCGCTTGCTGTCCACCCCCTCCTTGATGAACAGTCGGACCACGCTGCTGGCCCGTGCCGAGGACAGTTCCCAGTTGGAAGGGTATTGCGCCGTGTTGATGGGCACATTGTCCGTGTGCCCTTCCACCTGAATGGCCAGATCCCCCGGTTTGAGCACCTGGGCCACCTCCGACAGGGTTTTCACGGCATTCGGTTGCAACGTGGCATCCCCTTCGTGAAACAGGGCTCTGACGTTGAGATCCAGGACAATGCCGCGGCCGCTCTGGATCACGCTGACCTGCCCCTTGCTCACCAGGGGGGCGAGCACTCGGTTGAGATCGTCCAGCAGGTTCTTCATGTATTCCTGCTGCTTGAGCTGCTGCTTGGCGATGCGTGCGTTTCTGCGATCCACCAGGTTCTTGAGCAGCTCATCCTGGTCCATGTTCCGGGTGTCGGCTTCGATGGGCAACGCCATGCGGCTGAAGGCGGAGTTGATGGAAGTGCTGAGCACCTTGTATTTGCCTTCATTGACCGACGAAATGGCGTACATCACCACAAAAAATGCAAACAGCAGAGTGATGAAATCGGCGTACGACACCAGCCACCGATCGTTGTTGTCACGATCGGCCCGCTTGGGTCGCCTGGCCATCTCAGGATAGATACCCTTGAAGTTTCCCTTGGACGAAATGGGGGTTTTCTCCGTTGGCAATCAGCATGAAACCGTCCAGCAGCATTTCATAATGGGCAATCTGCTGCTGGATCAGCATTTTGAGTTTGTTGGCCACCGGCAGGAACAGCAGGTTGGCAAACCCTACGCCGTAAATGGTGGAAATGAAGGCCACGGCAATGCCCGAACCCAGCTGGGACGGCTCTCCCAACCGCTCCATCACTTGCACCAATCCCAGCACGGCACCCAGCATGCCGATGGTGGGGGCGTAGCCCGCGGCCGCCTCCCACACGCGCGCGGACGCCCACCGAAAATGCTCGTAGGACTGGATATCCACGGCCAGCACTTCCCGGATTTTATCCGCGCTGTAACCGTCCACCAGCAGCTGCAACCCCTTGCGAATAAAGGGATCATCTTCCTTGTTCACCTGGGATTCCAGAACCAGCAAGCCTTCGCGCCGGGCCTGGTTGCTCCATTCGAGAATCCGGCTTTTCAGGTCATTGGGGGACGCCAGCGGGTTCACGAAAACCCAGTGGCCCATGCGCAGGGCCGTTATAAAAACCCGCAGGGGAGTTTGCAGCATGACAGCACCCAGGGTGCCGCCAAATACGATGACGAAAGCCGTTCCCTGCACCAGCGTCGAGATCGCGCCGCCTTCCAGCCATTGGCCGCCAACCACTCCGGCCAGCCCGACCAGGAGGCCCACGACGCTGAGTTTTTCCATCCGTTCAGTGTCCTTTGAGGCGGCTTCGGAGCCGCGCCACGGCCTGGCTGTGCAGCTGGCAGACGCGCGATTCGCTGACCCCCATCACTTCACCGATTTCGCGCAAATTCATTTCCTGTTCATAGTGCATGCCCATCAGGATTCGCTCCCGCTCCGGCAATTCTTCGATCGCCTGGATCAAGGCGTTGCGAAACCGGCTGTCCCGCAACATGTCCAGCGGGTCCGGGTCATGGCCTATGTCATGCCGGTCAAAAAAACCGTCGTCTCCGTCCTGCTCGTGAAAATCTTCGTAGTAGATGAGTTGTGCACCGCGGGATTCAAACAGCATTTGCTGATAATCCGTGAGTCCCATGCCCATCTCGGCCGCGATTTCGGATTCGCTGGGCGCCTTGCCCAGCAGCTGCTGCAACTTGTGGATGGCCTGTTCGATGCGGCGCATGTCCCGCCGCATGGAGCGGGGCAGCCAGTCAGACTGGCGCAATTCGTCCAGCATGGCGCCCCGGATGCGCTGGGCCGCATAGGTTTCGAACTGGGCCCCGCGCAATTCGTCGTACCGGTTGGCGGCCTCCAGCAACCCCATCATGCCGGCCTGGATCATGTCGTCCACTTCAACGCTTCCTGGCAGCTTGGCCTTGAGGTGATGCGCAATGCGCTTCACGAGCGGCGCAAATTCCTTGAGGCATTGCTCTTTGTCGTTCAAACCGGTTGGCGTATACATGTCGTCATTTGATGGGTTGAACCCAAACTGGCGGCTAGCCCGGCCAGTGTATCAAAGCGCAATTGTGGCCCGCCACTTGCCTGTTCATCAACAGGAATGTATCCCAGGCAATCAACCCGTACCTTCATGTGCTCCCCGGCCACTTGGGCCAGGTTGCCCAGCATCCAGTCCGCCTCGCTTTCCTCCCGGACACGGTTCATGACGACCGCGACCCGGCACATCCCTTCTTCCTGGTGGAGGCGCTTGATCAGTGCATAAGCGGCCTTGATACCCGTTGCACTGCAGTCCATCACCACCACCGGCATTTCGGCAGCCTTTCTCCATGACAGGGGCACTTTCCGCGGGCGATTTGCGGCATCCACCAGAATCACGTCTGCCGCTTGGGATATCTGGTCCAGGAGGTGCGCAAAGGACTGCAGGTCGCGAGGGGTCAGCCTGGAAAAGTCTCTCAGTGTCCGCGCCATGGAAAGCACCCGGAATCCGGGTTCAGCCTCCAGCAACACGTCGCCCAGCCGCTTGTCGCCCCGGACTGCATCGAGCAGGTCGAAGCGGGGGCGCAGCGACAGCCGATTGCCCACGTTGTCCTGGGAAAGGTGCTCATCCAGAACCAGGACATCCAGTCCCTGCGAAGACAACAACCCGGCCAGGCCGATGACCAGGCCCGTCACGCCCACATCGGCCTGGGCGCCCGCAAAAAACCAGACCGGCGCCGCCGGACGCGACAGCAGGCGCCGCAACCCGGCGGCCTGGTCGAATGCCCGCTCAGAATGCATGGGCGGGGATGGGGCTCTGAGGCAGTTCAAGCGCGTCGCGGGCAGGAATGGCCATCATGTCTAGGCTGTCGAAGGTGCTGCGCAGCAGGTAAGGAATGCTGACCTCATGCAAATCCTCCGGAACCCGCTGCCCGTTGGCGACGAAATGCATCACCAGCTTGTGGCGAATCACCACGTCCAGAACGCCGCCCATGGAAACCGCTTCGTCCAGCTTGGTGGGAATGCAGCCCACAATGCCCGGGCTGCGGTAAACCCGCACCACATCCTCAAGGGTGTGCAGGTTGCTGGTGGCATTGAGCAGCAGCAGGCGCCGCACCCCGCAGGCATCAAGCATCGCCGCATGCTCCAGCACCCGGCTGTCGCGCTGGCCCATGCCCATGGTGTCAATCAGCACCAGGTGCTTGTGCTTGAGCGTGGACAGGGTCAGCTGCAGGTCATCGGCATCGCGCACGCTCTGCACCGAAACCCCCAGGATTTTTCCATAAATGCGCAACTGCTCGTATGCACCCACACGGTAGCTGTCCGTGGTGATGAGACCCACCTTGTCGGCCCCGAAGCGAACCACGGCGCGCGCGGCCAGCTTGGCAGTCGTCGTCGTTTTGCCGACCCCGGTCGGGCCGACCAGGGCATATACCCCTCCAGCGCGCACGATTTCCTCGTCGCCTGCACGGTGGCGCAAATTGCGCTCCAGCACTTTCAGTATCCAGTCAAGGCCGGCATCTTCAGGCATCCGTTCCAGCAGTTGTTCCGCCAGCGCTTGCCCGAACCCGGCTTTCAGCAGGCTGCGCAGCACACGGGACTTGTGGGCGTCCCGAGCCGGCGCTTCGGGCTTTGCCAGCGAGGACAACTGACTCAGCAAATGTTCCTGCAAGCTGCGGATCTCGCTCAACAGGCCGTGGGAATGCTGCCCCCCCTGCTTCTGCTGCTCCAGGCCAGCCAGCAGGGTGTGGTGGGCCGCAACGATTTCCACCTGGTCACCCACTTTCCGGTTCGACAGAATCACCGCATCTTCACCGAGCTCAGCCCGCACCTGGCGTAGCGCCTCCCTGGAATTTGCACCCAGAAACGTCTTCATGCTCATGCCCTACCTCCAACCATGGATGTCACCCGGATCGTCTTGAAACCCGGCACTTCATCGTGAGAAATCACCTTCAACTGCGGCAGCGCCCGTTTCAGGAAACGCGCCAGCAAATCCCGTATCTGCGAAGGAACCAGCAACACCGTCGGCAAGCCCAACCGTTCCTGTTTTTCGGCCGCGGCACGCGTTTCGCGCAGCAGCGTGTCGGCCAGGCCCGGTTCGATGGCCTGGCTTGTGCCACCCGCTTGCAGGGCCTGAACCAGCAGGTATTCCAGTTCCCGGTCCATGGCGATGACCTGCAGCTCCTGCGACGCAGGGTAGAGTTGCTG
>JAGWTQ010000027.1 GCA_028868905.1 Betaproteobacteria bacterium | reverse complement strand
CCCAGCAGCTGGGTGCCCTTGGCCGCCCAGTCGCGCGAGGAGCCGGTGCCGTATTCTTCGCCGGCAAACACCACGGTGGGCACGCTGTCCGCCACGTACTTCATGGCGGCGTCGTAAATGGCCATCTGTTCGCCGGAAGGCTGGTGTACGGTGACGCCGCCTTCGGTGCCGGGAACCATCAGGTTTTTGATGCGCACGTTGGCGAACGTGCCGCGCATCATGACTTCATGGTTGCCGCGGCGCGAACCGTAGCTGTTGAAATCGGCCACGGCCACGCCGTGCGCCTGCAGGTACTTGCCGGCTGGCGAGGACGGCTTGATGGAGCCGGCCGGGCTGATGTGGTCAGTGGTGATGGAATCGCCGAAGATGCCCAGCGCCCGTGCGCCGCGGATGTCCACGGGACTGCCCGGCTGCATGGAAAAGTCCTTGAAGAAGGGCGGTTCGGCGATGTAGGTGGAGGCCTCCCACGCGTACACCATGCCGGTGCTGGAGGGGATGTCGTTCCACAGCGGGTTGTCGCGGGTGAAGTCGGCGTACAGGCGGCGATAGGTGTCGGCGTCGGTGGCGTACTTCATGACCGCCGCCACTTCCTGCTGGGTGGGCCACACATCCCGGAGGTACACGGGCTGCCCCTGGGTATCCTGGCCCAGCGGCTCGCGCGTGAGGTCCACGTTGACGCGCCCGGCAATGGCGAAGGCCACCACCAGCGGCGGACTCATCAGGAAGTTGGCGCGAATGTTGGGGTGGATGCGCGCTTCGAAGTTGCGGTTGCCCGACAGCACGGCGCAGCCCACCAGGTCATTCTTGACGATGGTTTCCTCGAGTGCGGCATCCAGCGGGCCGGCGTTGCCGATGCAGGTGGTGCAGCCGTAGCCCACCACGCGAAAGCCCAGCTGGTCGAGGGCGTCCTGCAGGCCGGCATTGTGCAGGTATTCGGTGACCACGCGCGATCCCGGCGCGAGGGACGTCTTGACCCAGGGGTTGACCCGCAGTCCGCGCGCTGCGGCTTTTTTGGCGAGCAGCCCGGCGGCCAGCAGCACGCCGGGGTTGGAGGTGTTGGTGCAGGAGGTGATGGCGGCGATCAGCACGTCGGCGTCCGCCAGGCCCACGCCGGGTTTGGCCGTGGGGACGCGCGTGCCGGGACTGCCGGCCGGCTTGCCGTAGCCGCCGTCCGCCACCGGCTGGGTGAGCAGCCCTTCCATCTTCTGCTTGAGCGCGGACAGTTCGATGCGGTCCTGGGGGCGCTTGGGGCCTGCCACGGAGGGGCGGATGGTGGCGAGGTCGAGTTCCAGGGTTTCGCTGTAGTCGCACTGGCCCGCCTGGGGAATGCCGTACATGCCCTGCGCTTTCCAGTAGCGCACGAAGGCGTCGATCTCCGCATCGGTGCGGCCGGTGGCGCGGAAATAGGCCACGGTTTCGTCGTCCACCGGAAAGAAGCCCATGGTGGCGCCGTATTCGGGCGCCATGTTGGCGATGGTGGCGCGATCAGGCAGGGCCAGCGAACGGGCGCCTTCGCCAAAGAATTCCACGAACTTGCCCACCACCTTGGCCTTGCGCAGCATTTCCGTGACGGTGAGCACGAGGTCGGTGGCGGTCATGCCTTCGGCGAGCCGTCCCTTGAGGTGCACGCCCACCACGTCGGGCGTGAGGAAATACACGGGCTGGCCCAGCATGCCCGCTTCGGCTTCGATGCCGCCCACGCCCCAGCCCACCACGCCGATGCCGTTGATCATGGTGGTGTGGGAATCGGTGCCCACCAGGGTGTCGGGGTAGTACACGCCGTCCTTCTGCAGCACGCCGCGGGCCAGGTATTCCAGGTTGACCTGGTGCACGATGCCGATGCCCGGGGGCACGACGCGGAAGGTGTCAAAAGCCTGCATGCCCCATTTCATGAACTTGTAGCGCTCGCGGTTGCGCTGGAACTCGAGCGCCATGTTTTCCTTGAGGGCGGTGGGCGAGTTGTAGTGGTCCACCTGCACCGAATGGTCCACCACCAGGTTGACCGGCACCAGCGGCTCGATGCGCTTGGGATCGCGCCCCAGGCCCTGGGCCACGTTGCGCATGGCAGCGAGATCCGCCAGCAACGGCACGCCGGTGAAATCCTGCAGCACCACGCGCGCCACTACGAAGGGGATTTCCTCGGTGCGGGCCGCTTTGGGTTTCCAGTTGGCGAGCGCGCGCACATGCGCTTCCGTGATGCGTCGGCCGTCGTAATTGCGCAGCACAGATTCCAGCACCACGCGCAGCGACACGGGCAGGCGCGAGACCGGCGCCACGCCGGCGGCCTCCAGGGCAGGCACGGAATAATAGGCGCCCTGGCCGGATTCCAGGGCCAGGGTTTTGCGGGAATCGAACAGGTTGTGGCTCATGCGGTGCTCTCCAGGAAAAGCGTCTTGATTCAGATGACGAACAGGTCCACGAATTCGTGGACGGGCGTCGCTTCCAGTCGTTCCTGGTCAAGCGCCAGGGACAGGATGGCCCGCTGCTGCTTGGGCGGGAAGCGGCGCGCCAGGTTGGTGCGGAATTTGGCCTCCAGGTGGGGAATGCCTTCCTGGCGACGCCGGCGGTGCCCGATGGGGTATTCCACTTCCACGCGCTCCGTGCTGCTGCCGTCCTTGAAAAACACCTGGACTGCGTTGGCGATGGAACGCTTGTCGGGGTCGTGGTAGTCGCGGCTGTAGCGGGCGTCCTCGACGCAGGTCATTTTGCCGCGCAAGGCGTCGATGCGCGGATCGTGCGCCACGTCGTCCTCGTAGTCGGCGGCCGTGAGGCGCCCGAAAATCAGGCCGATGGCCGTCATGTACTGGATGCAGTGGTCGCGGTCGGCCGGGTTGTGCAGCGGCCCGCTCTTGTCGATGATGCGGATGGCCGATTCATGGGTGGTGATGACGATCTTTTCCACGTCGGCGAGCCGGTCCTTCACCTGCGGATGCAGCTTGAGCGCGCATTCCACCGCGGTCTGGGCATGGAACTCGGCCGGGAAGGAAATCTTGAACAGCACGTTTTCCATGACGTAGTTGCCGTAGGGGCGCTGGAACTTGAAAGGCTGGCCCTTGAACAGGACGTCGTAGAAGCCCCAGGTCTTGGCGCTGAGCACCGAGGGATAGCCCATTTCGCCTTTCTGCACCATGAGGGCGAGCCGCACGGCGCGGCTGGTGGCGTCGCCCGCGGCCCAGGACTTGCGCGAGCCGGTGTTGGGCGCGTGGCGGTAGGTGCGCAGGCTCTGGCCGTCCACCCAGGCCTGGGACACGGCGTCCACGATTTCGTCGAAGGAAAGTCCCAGCAGCTTGGCCACCACGGCGGTGGACGCCACCTTCACCAGCACCACGTGGTCGAGCCCGACCCGGTTGAAGCTGTTTTCCAGCGCCAGCACGCCCTGGATCTCGTGGGCCTTGATCATGCCTTCCAGCACGTCGCGCATGGTGAGCGGCGCCTTGCCGGCCGCCACGCGCGTACGCGACAGCCAATCGGCCACGGCCAGGATGCCGCCCAGGTTGTCCGACGGATGGCCCCATTCGGCGGCCAGCCAGGTGTCGTTGAAGTCCAGCCAGCGGATCATGCAGCCGATGTTGAAAGCGGCCTGGACCGGGTCGAGCTGAAACGGGGTGCCGGGAACCCTGGCGCCGTGGGGTACCACCGTGCCCGGCACCACGGGCCCCAGCAGCTTGGTGCAGGCCGGGTAGGAGAGGGCTTCCAGGCCGCAGCCCAGGGTGTCGATGAGGCAGTTGCGGGCCGTGTTCCAGGCTTCCGGGGACTCCACGCGATAGGTGTCGACGTAGCGGGCGATGTCCACCAGGACCTGGTCGGGGGCGGGGCGGACGTTGGAAATCGGGGCGGACATGGGAGCTCCTGGCTTGGGTCAGCGCATTTCAATGGGCACGAAGGTGCGGGGTTCCGGTCCGGTGTAGTTGGCGCTCGGGCGGATGATCTTGTTGTCCAGGCGCTGCTCGATCACGTGCGCGGACCAGCCGCTCACGCGGGCCACCACGAACAGCGGCGTGAACATGAGGGTGGGCACGCCCATCATGTGGTAACTCGAGGCGCTGTACCAGTCGAGGTTGGGGAACATTTTCTTTTCGTCCCACATGACGGACTCGATCCGTTCGGAAATGTCGAACAGGGTCAGGTAGCCCGCTTCCGAACAGAGGTTGCGGGAAATTTCCTTGATGATCTGGTTGCGCGGATCGCCGATGGTGTACACGGGATGGCCGAAGCCGATCACGATTTCCTTGGCGGCCATGCGGCGGCGGATGTCCGCTTCGGCTTCGTCGGCCGAATGGTAGCGCCGGATGATGTCCATGGCCACCTCGTTGGCGCCGCCGTGCTTGGGGCCGCGCAGGGCTCCGATGCCCGAAGTGATGCAGGAATACAGGTCGGACAGGGTGCCGGCCGTGACGCGGGCGGCAAAGGTGGAGGCGTTGAACTCGTGCTCGGCATACAGGATGAGGGAGGTGTCGAGCGACTTCTCGTGGCTCTTGGGTGCGGGCTTGCCATGCAGCAGGTGCAGGAAATGGCCGGCGATGGTGTCGTCGTCGGTTTCCACGTCGATGGACACGCCCGAATGGCTGAAGTGGTACCAGTAGAGCAGCATGGAGCTGAAGGAGGCCATCAGGCGGTCGGCGATGTCGCGCGCGCCGCCCAGGTTGTGGTCGTCCTTTTCCGGCAGCAGCGTGCCCAGCACGGAGCAGCCGGTGCGCAGCACGTCCATGGGGTGGGCCGAGGGCGGAATCTGTTCCAGCACCGCCTGCAGGGCGTCGGGCAGGCCGCGCAGGGCCTTGAGCTTCTTGCGGTACTGGCGCAGTTCGGGGCTGCTGGGCAGATGGTCGTAAATGAGCAGGTGCGCCACTTCCTCGAAGGTGGCGTGGCGCGCCAGATCGAGGATGTCGTAGCCGCGGTAATGGAGATCGTTGCCGCTGCGCCCCACGGTGCAGATGCTGGTATTGCCGGCGGCGACCCCGGACAGGGCCACGGATTTCTTCGCTTTGGGGGTCGCGCTCGGGGTTTCGCTGCTCATGGGGTGTCCTCCCGGGAAAAGAGTTCGTCCAGTTTCTGTTCGTAGGCGTGGTAACCGAGGAATTGGTACAGCTCGGCGCGCGTCTGCATGAGGTCGATCACGTGCTGCTGGGTGCCGTCGCGCCGGATGGCCTGGTACACCTTGAGCGCCGCGGCGTTCATGGCGCGGTAGGCGCCGCAGCAATACAGCACGATGTCCACGCCGGCGTCGGCGAGCTGTTCGACGGTGTACAGGGGGGTGGCGCCGAATTCGGTGATGTTGGCGAGAATCGGCACCCGCACGGCGTCCTTGAAGCGACGGTACAGGGGCAGCTCGGTGACGGCTTCGGGAAATACCATGTCGGCGCCCGCTTCAACGCAGGCCTGGGCGCGCTCCAGGGCCGATTCCAGCCCTTCCACGGCGAGCGCGTCGGTGCGGGCCATGATGACGAAGTCGGAGTCGGTGCGGGCGTCCACGGCGGCCTTGATGCGGTCCACCATGTCCTGCAGCGGCACGATGGCCTTGCCGGGGCGGTGGCCGCAGCGCTTGCTTTGCACCTGGTCTTCCAGGTGCAGGCCGGCGGCGCCCGCCTTGGCAAGCGAACGCACGGTGCGCGCGATGTTGAAGGCGCCTCCCCAGCCGGTGTCGGCATCCACCAGCAAGGGCAGGGCAGAGGCGTCGGTGATGCGACGCACGTCGGTGAGCACGTCGTCCAGATTGCTGATGCCCAGGTCGGGCATGCCCAGCGAATTGGCCGCCACACCGCCGCCGGAAAGGTACAGGGCGCGGTAGCCGGTGGCTTCGGCCATGCGCGCGGTATAGGCATTGATGGCGCCGACGACCTGCAGCGGGTGTTCCGCTGCCACCGCAGCACGCAGGCGTGAACCGGGGGTCGCTGGTAATGACATGGAGGCTCCTTCTTGTTCGGGAGGGTCTGTGGCTATTTCCCCGCTCCGCGAATAATGTTAAGGTTCCAAGTTGGCCATGTCAAGTAACATATAACTTATATAAGATATAACATAGTGGACATGCATCGGATGGCCATGCTAGACTTGCACCAACGATGGAGACGACATGAACACCCCCACGTCACCCAGCTTCAGGCCGCTCTACGACCAGATCAAGATACTGATCACCCAAAGCCTCATTGCGGGCGAATGGCGTCCGGGCGACGCGATTCCCAGTGAAATCGACCTGGCAGGCCGCTTCAAGGTGAGCCAGGGCACCGTGCGCAAGGCCATCGACGAACTCGCCGCCGAAAACATCCTGATCCGGCGCCAGGGAAAAGGCACCTTTGTCGCCAGCCATTCCCAGGAACGCTCTTCCACCCGTTTCCTGCGCATCGCGCGCGACGACGGCATCACAGAATACCCTTCCAGCCGCCTTTTGTCCGTGACGCGCGAACGGGCGCCGGAGCACACGGCCAGGCTACTGGATCTGCGCACGGGCGCCAGCATATTTTGTATCAAACGGTTGCTGTCCTTCGAAGGGGTGCCGCGCATTTTCGATGAAATCCATGTGCCGGCCAGCACCTTCAAGGGGCTCGACGAAGCCATGATCCGCAATTTCCCGGGGTCGCTCTACAGCTTTTTCGAAACCCATTTCGGCATTGCCATGATCCGCGCCGAGGAACACATCAAGGCCGTGCCCGCAGGCGCGGCGGAATCGGAGCTGCTGCAGGTGGTGCCCCAGTCCCCGCTGCTGCGGGTGGACCGCGTTGCCTTCACCTACGGCGACCGGCCGGTGGAATGGCGCCGCGGCCTGTGTCATACCGAGCGTTTTTCCTACGTGACTGAAATGAGCTGAGGAACCCAGGAACGCGCCATGGCCAAAAACAGACCCAAAAATCTCGACCTGCTCACCATTCGCCTGCCCCTGCCCGGGGTGGTTTCGATCCTGCACCGGATCAGCGGCGCGCTCCTGTTCCTGTTCGGCATTCCGCTCTTGCTGGTGGTGCTGCAGCAAGCCCTGCATTCGCGCGAAAGCTTCCAGGCCCTGGTCGCCGTGCTCACCCACCCGCTGAGCAAGGTCGTGCTGCTGGGCTTTGCCTGGAGCTTCTGGCACCATCTGTGCGCCGGCGTGCGCTTCCTGCTGCTCGACATCCACAAGGGGGTGCAGATCGACGCGGCGCGGCTGGGAAGCCGCTGGGTGATGGGTGTGAGCCTGTTCCTGACCCTGCTCACGGGGGTGGCCTTATGGTGAAACGCGTCGTAGTGGGAGCCCATTACGGGCTCCGCGACTGGCTCCTGCAGCGCATCACGGCCATCGTCATGGCCGTCTATACGGTGGCTTTCGTGGCTGTCGTGCTGCCCAGCCTGCCGATGGGTTACGAGGACTGGCGCGCCGGCTTTGCCCATCCCGTGGTCAAGATTTCCACGCTGCTGTTCCTGCTTTCGGCGATGCTGCACGCCTGGGTCGGCGTGCGCGACATTTTCATGGATTACGTCAAACCGTTCGGCTTGCGCCTGTTTCTGCAGGTGGTGGTGATCCTGACCCTGTTCGTGTACGCCCTGTGGGCGATTCAACTACTCTGGAGCGTGTGACCATGACCCTGTCCCGGCAGATATTCGATACCGTCATCGTGGGCGGGGGCGGATCGGGTTTGCGGGCTGCATTGCAGCTGGCCGAAGCGGGTCACAACGTGGCAGTGTTTTCCAAGGTATTTCCCACCCGCTCGCATACCGTGGCCGCCCAGGGCGGGATTGGCGCATCGCTCGGCAACATGCAGGAAGACCACTGGCTGTGGCACATGTACGACACCATCAAGGGCTCGGATTACCTGGGCGATCAGGACGCCATCGAGTTCATGTGCCGCAAGGCGGCCGAAGTGGTGTACGAGCTGGAACACTTCGGCATGCCCTTTGACCGCAATCCTGACGGCACCATCTACCAGCGACCTTTCGGCGGGCATACCCAGAATTTTGGCGAACGGGCCGTTCAGCGCGCCTGCGCGGCAGCCGACCGCACGGGGCACGCCATGCTGCACACCCTCTACCAGCGCAACGTGCGCGCGCGCTGCCAGTTTTTCGTGGAGTGGATGGCGCTCGACCTCATCCGCGATTACGAAGGCGCGGTGGTGGGCATCGTGGCCCTCGAAATGGAAACCGGCGAAGTCATGGTGTTTCAGTCCAAGGCCACCATCCTGGCCACGGGCGGGGCCGGGCGCATTTACCAGTCCAGCACCAATGCCTTCATCAATACCGGCGACGGGCTGGGCATGGCGGCGCGTGCCGGCATTCCACTGGAAGACATGGAATTCTGGCAGTTCCACCCCACGGGCGTGGCCGGTGCCGGGGTGCTGATCACGGAAGGGGTGCGCGGCGAAGGCGGCATCCTGCTCAACGCCAACGGCGAGCGCTTCATGGAACGCTATGCGCCCAACATGAAGGATCTCGCCAGCCGCGACGTGGTGTCGCGCGCCATGGACCAGGAAATCAAGGAAGGGCGCGGCGTGGGACCTGAGCGGGATCACGTGCTGCTCAAGCTGGACCACCTGGGTGCCGAAATCATCAACAAGCGCCTGCCGGGCATCCGCGAAATCGCCCTCAAGTTCGCCCACGTGGATCCGATCCGCGAACCGATTCCGGTGGTGCCCACCTGTCATTACCAGATGGGCGGCATTCCCACCAACTATTACGGACAGGTGGTGGTGCCGCGTGGTGCCAACCCGAGCGAACCCGTGCCCGGCCTGTACGCCATCGGCGAATGTGCCTGCGTGTCGGTGCACGGCGCCAACCGCCTGGGCACCAATTCACTGCTGGACCTGCTGGTGTTCGGCAAATCGGCGGGCGACCATGTGTCGGAATGGCTCAAAACCCATCCGCGCCACCGCGACCTGCCGCGCAATGCGGCCGAACGCAGCCTGGAGCGGCTGGCGCGGCTGGACAGCACCGCCCCCGGTGAGCGCGTTACCGACGTGTCGGCGGACATGCGCCGCACCGTGCAGCAGCATGCCGGAGTCTTCCGCACCGGCACGCTGCTGGCCGAAGGCGTGGAAAAAATCCGTGAAGTGGGGCAGCGTGCCCGCAGCACCACCATCGACGACAAAAGCCGGGTCTTCAATACCGCCCGCATCGAAGCGCTCGAACTGGAAAACCTGGCCATCGTGGCCGAAGCCACCCTGGTGTCCGCCCAGGCCCGCGAGGAAAGCCGTGGCGCCCACGCGCGCGAGGATTTCAAGGAGCGTGATGACAAGAACTGGCTCAAGCACAGCCTGTGGTATCTGGACGGCAGCCGCCTGGACTACAAGCCCGTCAACCTGCAGCCGCTGACGGTCGAGTCTTTCGAGCCCAAAATCCGCGTCTATTGATTCAGGAGCCCGTGCCGATGAAATTCAGCATTTACCGCTACAACCCGGAAAAGGACGAAAAGCCTTACATGCAGGACTACGACGTGGAACTGCAACCCACCGACCGCATGCTGCTCGACGCCATCCTGCGCATCAAGGCCCTGGACGACTCGCTGGGACTGCGCAAATCCTGCCGGGAAGGGGTGTGCGGCTCGGACGGCATGAACATCAACGGCAAAAACGGCCTCGCGTGCATCACGCCGCTCAAGGACCTCAAGGAGCCGGTGGTGCTGCGCCCCCTGCCGGGACTGCCGGTGATCCGCGACCTGATCGTGGACATGAGCCAGTTTTTCAAGCAGTACCATTCGGTCAAACCCTACCTGGTCAACGACAATCCGCCGCCCCAGAAGGAGCGGCTGCAGAGCCCCGAGGAGCGCGAAGAGCTCAACGGCCTGTACGAATGCATCCTGTGCGCTTGCTGCAGCACCTCCTGCCCCTCATTCTGGTGGAATCCCGACAAGTTCGTGGGGCCGGCCGCCTTGCTGCAGGCCTACCGTTTCATTGCCGATACCCGGGACGATGCCACCAGCGAGCGGCTCGACAACCTGGAAGACCCCTACCGCCTGTTCCGCTGCCATTCCATCATGAACTGTGCCGATGCGTGCCCCAAGGGACTCAACCCCACGGAAGCCATCGGCAAGATCAAGGAACAGATGGTGCGGCGGATGGTGTGAAGGAAGGCGCGCCATGGAATCCGGGACGCGCGAACGGGAACGCCTGCGCTGGCGCAGCCGGCGGGGGCTGCTTGAGATGGACCTGATCCTGCAGCGCTTCCTGGACCGCCATCTCGCCACGCTGTCGGTGGAAGACACGCAGGCCTACGACGCACTGCTGGATTTGCCGGACAACGATTTCCTGGACCTCGTCATGGGGCGGGCTGCACCTGCCGACGATACGCTGGGACAGGTACTGGAAAAGATTCGTCAATCATGAATAGCTGCGGGACAACCTGCGGCACAGTTATCAGCTACGGAGAACGCGCATGAAAAGCAACGGTAAAGCGGTTTTGAGCTACGGCGACGGCAAATCGGTGGACCTGCCGGTCTATTCGGGCACCACGGGGCCGGACGTGATCGACATCCGCTCCCTGGGCCAGACCGGCATGTTCACTTACGATCCGGGCTTCCTGGCCACGGCAAGCTGCCAGTCGGCCATCACCTACATCGACGGCGACGCCGGACTGCTTTACTACCGCGGCTACCCCATCGAGCAGCTGGCGGAAAATTCCGACTTCATGGAAGTGTGCTACCTGCTGCTCAACGGCGAGCTGCCCACGAAAACCCAGCGTGCCGCCTTTGACAACAACATCCGGCGCCACACCATGGTGCACGACCAGCTCACCAACTTCTTCAAGGGGTTCCGCCGCGACGCGCACCCCATGGCGGTGATGGTGGGCGTGGTGGGCGCGTTGTCCGCCTTCTACCACGACGCCCTCAACATCACCAACGCCGAGCACCGCGCCATTTCGGCCACCCGCCTGCTGGCCAAGGTGCCCACCATCGCGGCCATGTGCTACCGCTACAACACGGGCCTGCCCTTCATGTATCCGCGCAACGACCTGAGCTACGCGGCCAACTTCCTGTACATGATGTTCGCCACCCCGTGCGAGGAATACGTGCCCAACCCGGTGCTGGTGCGCGCCTTCGACCGCATCCTCACGCTGCATGCCGACCACGAACAGAACGCGTCAACCTCCACGGTGCGCCTGGCCGGTTCCAGCGGCGCCAATCCCTTTGCCTGCATCGCGGCGGGCATTGCCGCACTCTGGGGCCCCGCTCACGGCGGCGCCAACGAAGCGGTGCTCAAGCAGCTGGCGGAAATCGGCGACGTGTCGCAGGTGGGCAAGTACATCGAGCGCGCCAAGGACAAGAACGACAGCTTCCGCCTCATGGGCTTCGGCCACCGCGTGTACAAGAACATGGATCCGCGTGCCGGCGTGATGCGCCAGACCTGCCACGAAGTGCTGAACGAACTGGGCCTGCACGACGATCCCATGTTCAAGCTGGCGCTGGAGCTGGAACGCATCGCCCTGGAAGACGATTACTTCATTTCCAAGAAGCTCTATCCCAACGTGGACTTCTACTCGGGCATCGTGCTGCGGGCGCTCGGCATTCCGGTGAGCATGTTCACCGCCGTGTTCGCGCTGGGCCGCACCGTGGGCTGGATCACCCAGTGGAACGAAATGATCAGCGACCCCGAGCAAAAGATCGGCCGCCCGCGCCAGCTTTACGTGGGCCCGGCCAAGCGCGACTGGGTGCCGGTGGACCGCCGCAGCTGAACGGTGCTGATTCCCTAACTGCAACGACTTCGGGAGCGCTTCATCATGATGAAGGACGACCTGGCCACATCCTATCTGTACGGTTCGAACGCACCGTTCATCGAGGAGCAGTACGATCTCTACCTCCAGGATCCGGCGGCGGTATCGGACGACTGGCGCGCCTACTTCGACGCGCTCCAGAAAACCGCCGGCAGCGTCACGCGCGACGTGGCCCATACCCCCGTCATCGAAGCCTTTGCCGCCCTGGCGCGCCGGCCCGCGGCCGTGGCACCGGCCATGGAAGTGCATTCGCACCAGGTGGGCGTGCTCCAGCTCATCAATGCCTACCGTTTCCTGGGCAACCGCAATGCCCGGCTCGATCCCCTCGAGCGCCATCCCCTGCCGGTGGTGCCCGAACTGGACCCCGCCCACTACGGGCTCACGGAAGCGGACATGGATACCGTGTTCGACACGGGGTCCCTGGTGGGCCCGCCTGCGGCCACCCTGCGCGAGATCCTGGACGCGGTGCGCAGCACCTACTGCGGCAACGTGGGCGTGGAATACATGTACCTCACCAACATCGAGCAGAAGCGCTGGATCCAGAAACGGTTTGAAGGCAGCCGTTCGCGCATCGTTCTTGACCCCGAACACAAGGTCAAGCTGCTGCAGCACGTGACCGCCGCGGAAACGCTGGAACGCTACCTGCACACCCGTTATGTGGGACAGAAGCGGTTTTCCCTGGAAGGGGGCGAATGCCTCATTCCCAGCATGAACGAAATCATCCAGCGCGCGGGTGCCGCCGGCACCCAGGAAATCGTGATCGGCATGGCCCACCGCGGCCGCCTGAACGTGCTGGTCAATTGCCTGGGCAAGATGCCCAAGGACCTGTTTTCTGAATTTGAAGGCCATCATGCGGACGAGCTCTCCTCGGGCGACGTCAAGTACCATCAGGGCTTCTCTTCCGACATCCGCACGTCCGGCGGCCCGGTGCATTTGACGCTGGCGTTTAACCCGTCCCACCTGGAAATCGTGAATCCGGTGGTGGAAGGGTCGGTGCGGGCCCGCCAGGACCGGCGCGGGGACACCGAAGGGCGCCAGGTGCTGCCCATCCTCATCCATGGCGATTCCGCCTTCGCAGGGCAGGGCGTGGTCATGGAAACCCTGGCACTGTCGCAGACCCGCGGTTACGCCACGGGCGGCACGGTGCACCTCGTGATTAACAACCAGATCGGCTTCACCACCTCCGACCCGCGCGACACCCGCTCCACCACGTACTGCTCCGACATCGCCAAAATGATCGAGGCGCCGGTGTTCCACGTGAACGGGGATGACCCGGAAAGCGTGCTGCTGGTGTCCCAGGTCGCGCTGGAATACCGCAACACGTTCCACCGCGACGTGGTGGTGGACATCGTGTGCTATCGCCGCCTGGGCCATAACGAGCAGGATGAGCCGCTGGTGACGCAACCGTGGATGTACAAGAAGATCAACGCGCACCCCACCACGCGTCAGATTTACGCCGGCGCGCTGGAAGCGGCCGGGGTGCTGCCGGCGGGCGGTGGCGACAAGATGGTGCAGGATTACCGCAACGCGCTGGATACCGGCGTGCTGCTGGACCAGATCGTGCTGCACGGCCACCAGAACCCCTACACGGCCAACTGGGGCACCTACCAGAACAAGGATTGGCGCACGCCGGCGAAAACCGCCGTGCCGCTCAAGATGCTCAAGCGCCTGGCCGAAAAAATCACCACCGTACCGCCCGGCTTCAAGCTGCACCCGACCGTGGAACGGGTGCTGGAAAACCGGCGCCTGATGGGCAAGGGTGAACTGGCGCTCGACTGGGGCATGGGCGAGACGCTCGCCTACGCCGCGTTGCTCGACGACGGCTATGGCATCCGGCTGTCCGGCCAGGACTGCGGACGCGGCACCTTCTCCCACCGCCATTCGGTGCTGCACGACCAGAACCGGCAGACCTGGGACGAAGGCATTTACATTCCGCTGCAGCACGTGGCGGAAAACCAGTCTTCCTTTACGGTCATCGATTCCATCCTGTCGGAAGAGGGTGTGCTCGGCTTCGAGTACGGCTATTCCACGGCCGAACCGCGCCAGCTGGTGGTTTGGGAAGCCCAGTTCGGCGATTTCGCCAACGGCGCCCAGGTGGTCATCGACCAGTTCATCAGTTCGGGGGAAAGCAAATGGGGACGCCTGTGCGGGCTGACCATGCTGCTGCCCCACGGCTACGAAGGGCAGGGGCCGGAACACTCTTCGGCGCGCCTGGAGCGCTACCTGCAGCTGTGCGCCGAGTACAACATCCAGGTGTGCGTGCCCAGCACGCCTGCCCAGATTTTCCACCTGCTGCGGCGGCAGATGATCCGGCCGCTGCGCAAGCCGCTCATCGTGATCACGCCCAAGAGCCTGCTGCGCCGCAAGGAAGCCACGTCCGACCTGCGCGACCTGGCCAACGGTTCCTTCCAGAGCGTCATTCCGGAAACGGAAAGCTTCGACAACGACAAGGTGCGGCGCATCGTGGCCTGCAGCGGCAAGGTCTATTACGACATCGTGGCCGAGCGCAAGGCGCGCGGCGTCACGGACGTTGCCGTGATCCGGCTGGAGCAGCTCTATCCGTTCCCCCATGCGGAATTCGCCGCGGAAATGAAGAAATATCCCAAGGCGCGCTCCGTGGTCTGGGCCCAGGAAGAACCGGGCAACCAGGGTGCCTGGCACCGCATCCAGCATTACCTGGCGCGCAACATGCGTGCCGACCAGGAACTGTCCTACGCCTTGCGGCCGTCTTCGGCCTCTCCGGCCGTGGGCTACCTGGCCAAGCACAACGAACAACAGAAGGCGCTCATCAACGCAGCGCTCACGATTTCGTCCTGATGGACGGGCACTACATCAAGGGAGTCAAGACATCATGCTGATCGAGGTGAAGGTTCCTCAGTTGTCCGAGTCCGTGGCGGAAGCCACATTGCTGGCCTGGCATAAGCAGGCCGGCGAAGCCGTGGCCCGCGACGAAAACCTGATCGACATCGAAACCGACAAGGTGGTCCTGGAGCTTCCGGCGCCCGCAGCGGGTGTGCTGGTAGAGATCAAGAAGGCCGAAGGGGGAACCGTGGTGAGCGGGGAAGTGATCGCCACCATCGACACGGAAGCGAAGGCGAGCATCGCCGCACCGGCCGCCAAGGCCGCCCCTGCAGTTCCGGCCGCGGCACCTGCAGCGGCAGCCCCGGCTGCCATGCCGGCCGCGCGCAAGATCCTGGCCGAAGCCGGCGTGAACCCCGCGGCCGTGGCCGGCACCGGCCGCGGCGGGCGCGTCACCAAGGAAGATGCCGTGGCCCATGTCTCGGCCAAGGCCGCACCGCCGGCTCCCGCGCCGCGGCTGGACCAGCCGCGCCTGCCGGCCACCCCGGCAGGCAACCGCCCCGAACAGCGCGTGCCCATGACCCGGCTGCGCGCCCGCGTGGCGGAACGCCTGGTGCAGTCCCAGTCCAACGCCGCCATCCTCACCACTTTCAACGAAGTGAACATGCAGCCGGTGATGGACCTGCGCAACCGCTACAAGGACAAGTTCGAGAAGGAACATGGCGTGAAGCTGGGCTTCATGTCGTTCTTCGTCAAGGCTTGCGTGGCGGCCCTCAAGAAATACCCCATCGTGAACGCCTCGGTGGACGGCAACGACATCGTCTACCACGGCTATTTTGACATCGGCATTGCGGTGGGCAGCGCGCGCGGATTGGTGGTGCCCATCCTGCGCGACGCGGACCGCCTGTCCATCGCCGACATCGAACGCCAGATCGCCGATTTCGGCAACCGCGCCAAGGATGGCAAGATCACCCTGGAAGAGCTGACGGGCGGCACGTTTTCCATTTCCAACGGCGGCGTGTTCGGTTCCATGCTGTCCACCCCCATCATCAACCCGCCCCAGTCCGCGATTTTGGGTATTCATGCCACCAAGGACCGGCCCGTGGTGGAAAACGGACAGATCGTGATCCGCCCCATGAACTACCTCGCGCTCTCCTACGACCATCGCATCATCGATGGCCGCGAAGCGGTGTTGAGCCTGGTGGCCATCAAGGAAGCCCTGGAAGATCCGGCACGCCTGCTGCTGGACCTGTGATCCTCGCGACAGGAGCGGAAACATGACGCAAGCATTCGACGTGGTGGTCATCGGCGGTGGTCCCGGCGGCTACATCGGCGCGATCCGCGCCGCACAGCTGGGACTTTCGGTGGCCTGCGTGGACGCCTGGAGCAACGCCAAAAACAAGCCCAGCCTGGGGGGCACCTGCCTCAACGTGGGCTGCATTCCGTCCAAGGCCCTGCTGGAATCCTCCGAAAACTACGAGCGCGCGCAGCACCATTTTGCCGAACACGGCGTCATGGTGGGGCAGCTCAGCCTTGACCTGGCGCAGATGCTGGCGCGCAAGGACCGGATCGTGGACCAGCTCACGGGCGGCGTGGCCTACCTGTTCAAGAAAAACAAGGTGACCTCGTTCCATGGCCACGGCCGTTTCGACGGCAGCGCCGAAGGCGGCTTCAGGGTCGTGGTGCGTTCACCCAAGGGCGAGGAAACCGTTCTTCAGGGGCGCCACGTAATCATTGCCACGGGCTCCGTGCCGCGCCCCATTCCAGCGGCCCCGGTGGACAACGAATTCATCCTCGACAACGTGGGGGCGCTTTCCATGACGGTCGTGCCCAAACGCCTGGGCGTGATCGGGGCCGGCGTCATCGGACTTGAAATGGGCAGCGTGTGGAAGCGGCTGGGCAGCGAAGTGACGCTGCTGGAAGCGCTCGACGCCTTCCTGCCGGCGGCGGACGAACAGGTGTCCAGAGAGGCGTTGCGCATGCTCACCAAAGACCAGGGTCTGGACATCCGGCTGGGCGCGAAAGTGACCCAGGTGGTCCGCAAGGGCAAGGCCCTCAAGGTGACTTACTCGGATGCCAACGGCGAGCAGGTGCTGGACGTGGACCGGCTGATCGTGGCGGTGGGGCGCGTGCCCAGCACGGAAGGCTTGCAGCTGGAGTCGGTGGGCGTGACCTGCGACGCGCGCGGCTTCATCGAAGTGGACGGGCACTGCCGCACGGCCGTGCCCGGCATCTGGGCAGTAGGGGACGCAGTGCGCGGGCCGATGCTGGCGCACAAGGCGGAGGAGGAGGGGGTGGCCGTGGCAGAACAGATCGCCGGACAACAAAGCCACGTGGATTTCAACACCATTCCCTGGGTGATCTATACGGCACCCGAAATGGCCTGGGTGGGGCAGACGGAGCAGCAGCTGCGCGCCCAGGGCGTGGATTACCGGACAGGGGTTTTTCCCTTTGCCGCCAACGGCCGGGCCAAAAGCCTTGGCGAAACGCGCGGCTTCGTGAAAATCCTGGCGGATCGCCAGACCGATCGCATGCTGGGCGTGCACATTCTGGGCCCCTTCGCTTCCGAACTCATCACGGAAGCGGTGGTGGCGCTGGAATTTCATGCCAGCAGCGAGGACATTGCACGCATCGTGCATGCCCATCCGGCCCTGTCGGAAGTTTTCCATGAAGCGGCCCTGGCGGTGGATGGGCGCTCATTGAATATGTAACGATTATAAAAATATGCAGTTGCAGCCTTTAGAGAGAGTTGATACTGTCAGGTGCATGACAGAATCTTCGGGACCTCTTCAATGGTACCGCACCTTCAGCGAACGCCCTGACTACGAACCCGATACCGAGCAGCGGCGGGTGATCGAGCGGCTGCAGGTGCTGCACGACGAGCTGATGGCGTTCAAGCGCTACCGGCAGACGCTGCTGGCGCGCACGTTTGGAAGCCGGCCGCCGCCGCGTGGCATCTACCTGCACGGTGCCGTGGGACGAGGCAAAAGCGCCATGATGGACGGCTTCTTTTCCACGCTGCCCTACCGGCGCAAGCGCCGCGTCCATTTCCACGAATTCATGGCGGGCGTGCACGAACGCATGCGCCAGATGCACGACCAGGAAGATCCCTTGAAGCGCGTGGCCGCGGAAATCGCGGTGCAGACCCGCGTGCTTTGCTTCGACGAATTTCATGTGAGCGACATCGCCGATGCCATGATCCTGCAGCGGCTGTTCGAAAACATGATCAACTGGGGCGTAGTGATGGTCGTCACGTCCAATTACGCGCCTGACGAACTCTATCCCGACGGCCTGCAGCGCGACCGTTTCCTGCCCGCCATCGAACTGCTCAAGGAACGCCTGGACGTGGTGGCCGTGAACGGCGACCTGGACCACCGCATGCGCGAGCAGGACGGGCATCTCGAAACCTATTTCCAGCCCCTCGGTCCTGCAAGTTCAGCGGCCATGCAGGAAGCTTTCCGCGCCTTTTCCCCCAAGCCCGAGCGCGTAGCCGATATCGAACTCATGCAGCGGCGCGTGCCCGTGCTGGGCGTCGGACCCGGGGTGGTGTGGTTCGACTTCGACACCTTGTGCGGCAGCGCCCGTTCGCAGCGCGACTACCTGGAACTGGCGGGCCGCTATTACGTGGTGCTGTTGTCCAACGTGCCTGTGCTCACGCCACGGCAGGCGGATGCGGCCCGCCGCCTGACCTGGCTGGTGGACATTCTCTACGACCGGCACATCAAGCTGCTGGTGTCGGCGGCCACAACCCCGGAAGCGCTTTACCCCGAAGGGATGCACAGCAACGAATTCCAGCGCACGGTGAGCCGGCTGCAGGAAATGCAGACCCCGGCCTACCAGGCGCAGCTCAGCTTGCAATGACCCGGCCCCGTACGGGGCCGACAGGAGAGACCGGATGCCTTTCAAAGCCTATCGCGTGGACGCTGTGGACGGTCGCGTGTCCGGAAAAATCGTCACCCTCGAACTGTCGGATCTGCCTCCCGGCGACGTGCTGATCCGCGCCGAATATTCCAGCGTCAACTACAAGGATGCCCTGGCCGCCACCGGCATGGGCAAGATCATGCGCCGCATGCCGCTCACGGGAGGCATCGACGTGGCGGGCACCGTGGAAGGCTCCACCGATGCCCGTTTCAAGGCGGGAGATCCAGTGCTGGTGACCGGTTACGACCTGGGTGTGGCCCATGACGGCGGCTATGCCCGTTACGTGCGGGTGCCTGTGGACTGGGTGGTGAAGCGTCCCGAAGGGCTTGATGCGCGCCAGGCCATGGCACTGGGCACGGCCGGTTTCACGGCTGCGCTGTCGGTGGTGCGCCTGGAGCAGAACGGCCTCAAGCCGGAAAACGGTCCGGTGGTGGTGACCGGCGCCACCGGCGGCGTGGGCAGCATGGCGCTGGAGTTTCTGGCGGGATTGGGTTATGCCGTGACAGCCGTCACCGGCAAGGCGGACCGTGCCGATTATCTGCGCGGCCTGGGCGCGCACGACGTGCTGCTGCGCGGGGACATCGATTTCGGCTCGCGACCGCTGGAAAAGGCCCTGTGGGCCGGCGCCGTGGACCCGGTGGGCGGGGCCATGCTGGCGTGGCTCACGCGCACCATGCAGCCCCACGGCTCCATCGCCAGCTCGGGGCTCACGGGCGGCATCGAACTCAACACCACGGTGATGCCGTTCATCCTGCGCGGCATCAACCTGCTCGGCATCGATTCCGTCACCTGCCCCATGCCCCTGCGTCTGGAAGTGTGGCGGCGGCTTGCCACGGATCTGCGCCCGCGGCATTGGGCCGACCTCGTGCATGAAATCACGCTGGAAGGGCTGGATGCGGTGTTTGGGCGCCTCATGAAAGGCGAAGGGTTGGGACGGACGGTGGTCAGGCTGATGGACTGAGGATGCACGGGCAGTTCCCAGCCCAAACATAACAAACGGGAGGGTCGAAGCATGACGACGGGAGCATTGCTGAAGCGCTTTTACGAGCGCTCGATCGAATCGCCGGAAGCCTTCTGGGAAGAGCAGGCGGCGCTCATCCACTGGGAACATCCCTTCGAGCGGGTGCTCGATTATTCCAAACCACCTTTTGCCCGCTGGTTTCCCGGCGGCAGGACCAACCTCTGCCACAACGCCGTGGACCGTCACCTGGCCGAGCGCGGCGAGCAGACGGCACTGGCCTATGTGTCCACGGAAACCGGCTTCGAGCACAACTACAGCTACCGCGAACTGCACGCGGAAGTGAACCGCTTTGCGGCCATCCTGCAGCGCCTTCACGTGCGCCGGGGCGAGCGCGTCATCATCTACATGCCCATGATTCCCGAAGCCGTGTTCGCCATGCTGGCGTGCGCGCGCATCGGGGCCGTGCATTCCGTGGTGTTTGGCGGCTTTGCCTCGCACAGCCTGGCCACCCGCATCGACGACGCGCGGCCTGCGTTGCTGGTGACGGCGGATGCCGGCATGCGCGGCGGCAAGCCGGTGTGCTACAAGCCCCTGGTGGACGAAGCCTGCCGCCTGGCCAAGCACCCGCCGCAGCATGTGCTGATCGTCAATCGCGGGCTGGATCCGTCCATGGCCCGCGTGCCCAAGCGCGACCTGGATTACGCCGAACAGCGCAGCGCCGTGGGCGACGCCCAGGTGCCCGTGGCCTGGCTCGATGCCACGGAGCCGTCCTACATCCTCTACACGTCCGGCACTACCGGCAAGCCCAAAGGGGTGCAGCGCGACACTGGAGGATACGCGGTGGCACTGGCCGCCTCCATGCGCCACATCTTCTGCGGGAATCCGGGCGAAGCCATGTTCACCACCTCCGACATCGGCTGGGTGGTGGGGCATTCCTACATCGTGTACGGTCCGCTCATTCACGGCATGACGACGGTCATGTACGAAGGCTTGCCCATACGCCCTGATCCCGGCATCTGGTGGCAACTGGTGGAGCGTCACCGGGTGAGCGTCATGTTCAGTTCGCCCACCGCGATCCGGGTGCTCAAGAAACAGGACCCCGAATACCTGAAGCGGCATGACGTGAGCTCCCTGCGCACCCTGTTCCTGGCGGGCGAACCGCTCGACGAGCCCACGGCGCGCTGGATTTCCGACGGCCTGTCGGTGCCGGTGGTGGACAATTACTGGCAGACTGAAACCGGTTGGCCCATCCTGTCCGCCATGCCGGGTGTGGAAGAAACCCCGCGCAAATTCGGCAGTCCGAGCTTTCCCGTTTACGGCTACAACGTGCAGCTGCTCGACGAAAACACCGGGGTGCCGGTGCCGCCCGGCCAGAAAGGGGTGCTGGGCATCGTGCCGCCGCTGCCTCCGGGCTGCCTGTCCACCATCTGGGGCGATGACGCCCGTTTCGTCAGCACCTATTTTTCCCTGTTCCGCAACCGCATGGTCTATTCCTCCTTCGACTGGGGCATCCGCGACGAAGACGGCTACTACTTCATCCTGGGCCGCACCGACGACGTCATCAACGTGGCCGGGCACCGGCTGGGCACGCGCGAAATCGAGGAGGCCATCAGCAGCCACGCCAACGTGGCGGAAGTGGCTGTGGTGGGCGTGGAAGATGCCCTCAAGGGGCAGGTGCCGGTGGCGTTCGTGGTGGCCAAAAGCGCGCTCGACCCGGCCGACGCGGCGGCGTGCGGAGCCCTGGAACGGGAAGTGATGGATACGGTGGACCGCAAGCTGGGGCCCATTGCGCGGCCGGCGCGGGTCCATGCAGTGGGTCTGTTGCCCAAGACGCGTTCGGGCAAGCTGCTGCGCCGGAGCATCCAGGCGCTGGCGGAAGGGCGCGATCCGGGGGATCTCACCACCCTGGACGATGCGACTGCCCTGGAGCAGATTCGGGCCGCGCTGGCGCGCCGCCCGGGGTGATCATTCTTCCGTGATGATGGCGTCGGCTTCGATCTCGATCAGCATGTCGGGATCGATCAGGCGCTTGACTTCCACCAGGGTGGTGGCGGGGCGGATTTC
>JAGWTQ010000026.1 GCA_028868905.1 Betaproteobacteria bacterium | reverse complement strand
GGCCGGGCGTGATACCATCTGCGCATTTATTTGGAAGGAGTTCCCCCTGGCAACCCATAAGGAGTTGTCCGACTTCCTGGCCTCAGCCGAACGTCGGGCCTTCAAGCATGCCCTGTATGCCGTGCGCGACGAAGCAGCCGCGCTCGACATCGTCCAGGAGGCCATGCTGCGGCTTGCCGAAAAATACCATGGGCGGCCGGCCGGGGAATTCCCCCCCCTGTTCCAGCGCATCCTGCAGAACAGCGTGCGCGACCATTTCCGCCGCAACAAGATCCGCTCCTGGTGGACCCCCCTGTTCAGCAGCTTCAAGGGCCGGGACGAGGAGGAAGACTTCGATCTGCTGGAATCGGTGGAAATTCCCATGGAAGAGACCAGCCAGGCCCGGGCTCCGGAGCAGGAATTGAGCCAGAAGCAAATTCTGGCCGAAATCGAGCACGCCATCGAAAAGCTCCCGGCCCGTCAACGGGAAGCCTTCCTGCTGCGTTACTGGGAGGAAATGGACGTGGCTGAGACGGCTGCCGCCATGGGATGCTCGGAGGGTAGCGTCAAAACCCACTGTTCCCGGGCGGTACACGCCCTGTCGGCCCTTTTGTCCGCAAAAGGCATTACCTTATGAACGAAAAAGACATTGCACAAGGCGTTGTGAGCCATCTCGATCGTGGCGTGCGCGAGCTCGACCCCGCCCTGGTGGGCCGGCTGCATGAAGCCCGCTTTGCCGCCCTGTCGCGGGTTCCGGTGCGTGAACTGCGGCTGCTGCCGGCTGCCGGCACCGCCTCCGGGTGGTTTTCCGGGGGAGAAGGACCGGCTGCACTGTGGCGTACCACCCTGATTGCCCTCATGATTGCCGCCGCCATCGTCGTTTTCAACGTGTGGCAACCGCAGGACGCGGACGACGACGACAACGGCCAGCTGGATGCCAAGCTGCTGTCGAGCGAGCTGCCGCCCCAGGCATTTGCCCAGAAAGATTTCGGTGCATGGCTGCAGGAAACGCGCTGAGAGCCCTGCTGCTGGCGACAGCGCTCGCCGCTGCAGCCGCTTCGTGGACGGCCCGTGCCCATGAGCCGGGTCCGCGCTGGGACGCGCTCACGCCGGAGCAGAAAACCATCCTGGCACCGGCCCAGAAGGACTGGGACAACCTGTCGCAATTGCAGCGCAAGCGCCTCATCAACGCCGCCAAGCACTATCCCAGCCTGACCCCCGCCGAGCAGGCCCGCTTCCAGGCCCGGATTCCGGAATGGACCCACCTGCCGCGCGAGGACCGCGAAACTGCCCGCAAGAACTTCAAGCAGTTCCATCACCTGCCGCCGGAGAAGAAAGCGGAAGTGAAATCCCGCTGGACGGCCGACCACCCCGACACCGCGCCGCCGGCCGTTTCCGCGCCCGCGGCCAGCCCGGCCACCCCGGCACCTGCAGCCCAGTGACGCCCGCGCGCACGCCCCTCTGGCCGCGGCTGGTCTGCATGGTCTATGAAGCCCTGATCGTGGCCGGCCTGCTCATGGCCGCCGGGCTGCCGTTCGTCATGCTCACGCGTTACAACGCCCACCCCGAACTGCGCCCGTTCTACCAGGGTTACCTGTTTGCCGTGCTGGGCCTGTATTTCACTTACTTCTGGCACCGTTCGGGGCAAACCGTCCCCATGAAAACCTGGCGTCTGCGCCTGGTGGACCGCGCGGGCCATCCGCCTTCCTGGGGGCTTGCGCTGGCGCGCTACCTGCTGGCCTGGCCGGGATGGCTGACCGGCGCAAGTCTCGCCTGGGCCCTGGTGGACCACGAAGGGCGATTCCTGCACGACCGTCTGCTGGGGCTGCGCCTGGTACGGGAAGCGTCCTGACGCGACCTTACGCGTTGCGCTCGGTCCACCAGCCCAGAAGGCCGGCCACGCCGAGAAAGAGGACACTGGGGGCGAGCGTGCTGAGCGCCGGATTCCAGTCGTTGAGCTGCCCCATGTAGGAAAAGAAACGGCTGACGAGGTAAAAGCTCAGGCCCAGTCCGATGCCGATCATCACGCGCATGCCCACCGCACCCGAACGGGGACGCTGCAGCGCAAAGGGCAGCGCCAGCAGCATCATCACCAGGATGGAAAACGGATAGAGCAGCTTGCTCCATTCGGCGATTTCGAAGCGCACCGTCTGCTGGCTGTTGTCGCGCAGGTGGCGGATGTAGGCAAAGAGGTTCCACACCGACATCTGTTCGGGCTCCACCAGCAGGGTGGACATCACCTGCGGCGTCAGCACCGAATCCCATTCGGCATTCGCCTCGTGCACCACGTGCACGCCGCGCTCGTCGAACAGGGTCCGTTCCACGTCGGTCAGCCGCCACAGGTGCTCCTGCTGGTACACCGCTTTCCTGGCGGTGCTGATGCGCCGCAGGCGGTGCTCCTCGTCGAAATCGTAGATGCGCAGGTCGTGCAGCGAATTGTCCGGCAGCATTTCGCGCACGTTGATGAAGCTGCCCTTGTCCTTGACCCAGATGCCGGAACGGAACTGCGTGGCCACGAAATTGTTGAGGGCCTTCAGGCGCCACTGCTGGGCCGCCTCCTCCGAAATCGGCATGACCAGTTCACCCAGCAGGAAGGCCACCAGCACGAACAGCAGCCCCACCCGCACCAGCGCGCCTGCGAGCCGGTTGCGCGACATGCCCGAAGCGCGCATGACAGTGATTTCCGAATGGGCGGCCAACGTGCTGAGCCCGTAGAGCGTGCCGATGAGCGCAGCGATGGGAAACAGCTCGTAGGCATGGCCCGGCAGCGCCAGCCCCACGAACACGAACATCTGCCACACCTGGTAGCTGCCCTTGCCCAGGTCGTTGAGTTCGTGGATCAGGTCGAAGAAGGAAAACAGAAACAGCAGGGCCACCAGCACCAGCCCCGTCCCCATCAGCACTTCCCGGGCAAGATATCGGTTGAGCAGTCTCACCCGGGCCGTCCCCCGCCTAGAGCGTTTCTTTCAGTTGCTGCAGGATGGCGGGATTCTCCAGGGTGGACACATCCTGGGTGATTTCCTCGCCCTTGGCGATGACGCGCAACAGGCGCCGCATGATCTTGCCGGAGCGGGTTTTGGGCAGGTTGTCGCCAAAACGGATTTCCTTGGGCTTGGCGATGGGGCCGATTTCCTTGCCCACCCAGTTGCGCAGTTCGGCCGCGATGCCCTTGGCCGCCTCGCCCGTGGGGCGGGCCTGCTTGAGCACCACGTAAGCCACGATGGCCTCCCCCGTCATGTCGTCCGGACGTCCCACCACGGCCGCTTCCGCCACCAGCGGGTTGGCCACCAGGGCGGATTCGATTTCCATGGTGCCCATGCGGTGGCCGGACACGTTCAGCACGTCGTCGATGCGCCCGGTGATGGTGAAGTAACCCGTGTCCTTGTTGCGGATCGCGCCGTCCCCGGCCAGGTAATAGCCTTTGAGCTCGGCCGGATAGTAGCCCTTTTGGAAGCGTTCGGGATCGCCCCAGATGGTGCGGATCATGGAAGGCCAGGGACGCTTGACCACCAGGATGCCGCCCTGGCCGTTGGGCACGTCGTGTCCCGCCTCGTCCACGATGGCTGCTTCGATGCCGGGCAGCGGCAGGGTGCAGGAGCCGGGCACGAGCGGCGTGGCGCCGGGCAGCGGCGTGATCATGTGCCCGCCGGTTTCGGTCTGCCAGAAGGTGTCGGCGATGGGACAGCGTTCGCGTCCCACGTTCTTGTAGTACCACATCCAGGCTTCGGGGTTGATGGGTTCGCCCACCGACCCCAGCACGCGCAGGCTGGACAGGTCGTAATGGCGCGGATGCGTGTCGGGCGCCGCCTCGGACGCCTTGATGAGGGAGCGGATGGCGGTGGGTGCGGTGTAGAACACGCTCACCTTGTGGCGCGCGATCATGTCCCAGAAGCGTCCGGCATTGGGATAGGTGGGCACGCCTTCAAACACGATTTCCGTGGCGCCCACCGCCAGCGGACCATAGGCCACGTAGGTGTGGCCCGTGACCCAGCCGATGTCGGCCGTGCACCAGAACACGTCCTGGGGCTTGATGTCGAAGGACCACTTCATGGTGAGGGCCGCCCACAGCAGGTAGCCGCCGGTGGCGTGCTGCACGCCCTTGGGCTTGCCGGTGGAGCCCGACGTGTAGAGCACGAACAGCGGATGTTCGGCGCTCACCCATTCGGGTTCGCAGGTGCCGGACTGGCCGGCTTCCACCTCGTGCATCCAGCGGTCGCGGCCCGCGTCGAAAGCCACAGGATTGCCGGTACGGCGATAGACGATGACGTGCTTCAGGGCTTCGCACCCGCCCAGGGCCAGCGCCTCGTCCACGATGGCCTTGAGCGGCAGGTGCTTGCCGCCGCGGCATTGCTCGTCGGCAGTGACCAGGGCGCAGGCCCCCACGTCCACGATGCGCTCCTGCAGCGACTTGGCGGAAAAGCCCCCGAACACCACGGAATGGGTGGCGCCGATGCGGGCGCAGGCCTGCATGGCCACCACACCTTCCACCGACATGGGCATGTAGATGACGACACGGTCGCCACTTTTGATGCCCAGGCTTTTGAGCCCGTTGGCGAAGCGGCACACGCGGTGGTACAGGTCCTGGTATGTCACGTGCGTGACAGTGGCATCATCCGCTTCGAAAATGAGCGCCGTCTTGTTGCCCAGGCCCTGGGCGATGTTGCGCTCGAGGCAGTTGTAGGAGACGTTGGTGAGGCCGTCTTCGAACCATTTGTAAAAGGGAGGATTGCTCTCGTCCAGCACGCGCGTGAAAGGCCGGTGCCAGTGCAGGTTTTCCCGCGCCAGCCGTGCCCAGAAAGCATCCGGATCGCGGCGGGCTTCGTCGCACAGGGCCTGGTACGCGGCCATGCCGGAAATATTGGCCTGGGCGACGAATTCGGGGGCCGGGGGGAACAGGCGGTTTTCCTGCAGCAATGCTTCGGTGGACATGGAACCTCCCTCTCAATTTATCGATGTAATGACGCTCCGTGCCCTTGAGACAGGCCGGGAGTGACATTATAGCGCCTGTGGCGCCGCACATGCCCGCGGCCGGCAACTCCGCCATTCTGGTAGAGTGTCATTCTGGACCGCACTTTCCCGGGAGTTTTGCCGTGACCACCATTCGTGAAGACGACCTCGTCCAAAGCATTGCCGACAGCCTGCAGTACATTTCCTATTACCATCCGGCCGATTACCTGAAAGCCCTGGGGGCCGCCTTCGAACAGGAGCAGTCGCCCGCCGCGCGCGACGCCATCGCCCAGATCCTCACCAATTCGCGCCTGTGTGCCGAAGGCCGGCGCCCCATCTGCCAGGACACCGGCATCGTCAACGTGTTCCTGAAAGTGGGCATGGATGTGCGCTTTGCGCTCAAGGGCACGCTGGAGGACGCCGTCAACGAAGGCGTGCGGCGCGCCTACCTCGATCCCGACAACCCCCTGCGCGCCTCCATCCTGGCGGATCCGGCCGGCAAGCGGACCAACACGCGCGACAACACGCCGGCCGTGATCCACGTGTCGCTGGTGCCGGGCAACCGCCTGGACGTGACCGTGGCCGCCAAGGGCGGCGGCTCGGAAAACAAGTCCAAGTTCGTCATGCTCAACCCTTCCGATTCCATCGTGGACTGGGTGCTCAAGACCGTGCCCACCATGGGCGCCGGCTGGTGCCCGCCCGGCATGCTGGGGCTGGGCATCGGCGGCACTGCGGAAAAGGCCATGCTGATGGCCAAGGAATCCCTGATGGACCCCATCGACATGGCGCAGCTCAAGGCGCGCGGCCCGCAAAACCGCATCGAGGAGCTGCGCATCGAACTGTTCGACAAGGTCAACGCCCTGGGCATTGGCGCCCAGGGCCTGGGCGGCCTTTCCACCGTGCTCGACGTGAAAATCCTGGACTACCCCACCCACGCGGCCTCGCTGCCGGTGGCCATGATTCCCAACTGCGCTGCCACGCGCCATGCCCATTTCGTGCTGGACGGTTCGGGGCCCGCGGCACTGGAGCCGCCCGCCCTCTCCGACTGGCCGCAAGTGACCTGGCACGCATCGCCCAGCGCGCGGCGCGTCAACCTGGCCAGCGTCACGGCGGCCGATGTGCAGACCTGGAAGCCGGGCGAAACCCTGCTGCTGACGGGCAAGCTGCTCACGGGACGCGACGCCGCCCACAAGCGCATCGCCGACCTGTTCGCAAAAGGGGAGCCCCTGCCACCCGGGCTCGACTTCACCAACCGCTTCATCTACTACGTGGGTCCGGTGGATCCGGTGCGCGACGAAGTGGTGGGCCCGGCCGGCCCCACCACGGCCACCCGCATGGACAAGTTCACGGCCATGATGCTGGAAAAAACCGGATTGCTGGGCATGGTGGGCAAGGCCGAACGGGGCCCGACCGCCATCGAGGCCATCCGCAAGTTCCGTTCGGTGTACCTGATCGCCGTGGGCGGAGCAGCCTACCTGGTGTCCAAGGCCATCCGCGCCTCGCGCGTGGTGGCGTTTCCCGAACTGGGCATGGAAGCGGTGTACGAATTTGACGTGGAAGACATGCCGGTCACCGTGGCCGTGGATTCCCAGGGCCAGTCCGTGCACGAAACCGGCCCGGCGGAATGGCGCGTAAAGATCGGGAAAATCCCCGTCAAGGCTTGAGCGGCGGCCTTCCCTGTACCGCCGCCGCCAGGGTGGCCAGCAGTTCGCGCACCTGGGCGGCGCGCTCCATGGGTTCTGCCCCCTTGCGCAGCACCTTGAGGCGGTCAGGCCCCGCCAGGCGGAAATCGCGGTGGGACTGCAGCATCAGGATCACGTCCTGCGGCTCAAGCGGCGTGTGGCGCCCGAACTGCACCACGATGTGCTCTCCCGGGGCATCCACCTTGCGGATGCCCAGCGCCTGGCTGGCAAAGCGCAGCCGGTGGCATTCCAGCAACACGCGCGCCGGTTCCGGCAGCAGCCCGAAACGATCGATCAGCTCTTCTCGCAGCGCATCCAGCCCCTCTTCCGAATCGCAGTTGGCCAGCCGCTTGTACAGCACGAGACGTTCGCGGATGTCCCCGCAGTAATCGGAAGGCAGCAGCGCCGGCGCGTGCAGGTTGATTTCCGTGGCCACGTCGAGCGGCGCTTCCAGGTCCCAGGTTTCGCCCGCCTTGAGCGTCTTGACCGCCTGGTTGAGCAGGTCCGTGTACAGCCCGAAACCCACCTCCTGGATGTCCCCGCTTTGCGATTCGCCCAGCACTTCGCCGGCGCCGCGGATTTCCAGGTCCTGCATGGCCAGGAAAAAGCCCGAACCCAGCTCTTCCATCATCTGGATCGCTTCCAGCCGCTTTTGCGCGGCCGGCGTGAGCGCATCCGGCGGCGGCGTGAGCAGGTAGGCGTAAGCCTGGTGGTGCGAGCGCCCCACCCGTCCGCGCAGCTGGTGCAGCTGGGCCAGCCCGAAGCGGTCGGCGCGGTGGATCAGGATGGTGTTGGCGGTGGGCACGTCGATGCCGGTTTCGATGATGGTGGAGCACAGCAGCAGGTTGGACTGCTGGTGATAGAACTCGCGCATGACGCGTTCCAGCTCGCGTTCGCGCAGCTGGCCATGGGCCACGGCAATGCGCGCTTCGGGCAGGATGCGCGCCAGGTGGTCGCGCATGTTGTCCATGGTTTCCACTTCGTTGTACAGGAAGTAGAGCTGGCCGCCGCGCTTGAGCTCGCGCAGGGCCGCTTCGCGGATGATGCTGTCCGACTGGGGGTAGACGAAAGTCTTGATGGCCAGCCGCTTCTGGGGCGCGGTGGCAATCACGGAAAAATCCCGCAGCCCTTCCAGGGACAGGGCGAGCGTGCGCGGAATAGGCGTGGCAGTGAGCGTAAGCACGTCCACTTCGGCGCGCAAGGCCTTGAGGCGCTCCTTCTGGCGCACGCCAAAGCGGTGTTCCTCGTCGATGATGACGAGTCCCAACTGGGCAAAGCGGACTGAATCGGAAATCAGCTTGTGGGTGCCGATGACGATGTCGATGGCACCGGCGTGCAAGCCTTCGAGCGTGGCTTCCATTTCCTTGCCGGAGCGGAAGCGCGACAGTTCGGCGATTTTGACCGGCCATTCGGCAAAACGGTCGCAGAAATTCTGGTAATGCTGTTCGGCCAGCAACGTGGTGGGCACCAGAATGGCCACCTGCTTGCCGGCGCTCACCGCCAGGAAGGCGGCGCGCATGGCCACTTCGGTTTTGCCGAAACCTACGTCGCCGCACACCAGCCGGTCCATGGGCTTGCCCGAACGCATGTCCGCCATGACGGCTTCGATGGCCGCAGCCTGGTCCGGTGTTTCCTCGAAATCGAAGCCGGCGGCAAAGGCATCGTAGTCGTGTTCGCGAATGGGAAAGGCAAATCCCTGGCGGGCCGCCCGGCGGGCGTACAGGTCCAGCAGTTCGGCCGCCGTGTCGCGCGCGCGCGTGGCCGCACGGCGGCGCGCCTTCTCCCATTGCCCGCTGCCCAGCTTGTGCAGCGGCGCGCTTTCGCTCGGGCCTCCGGTGTAGCGTCCGATCAGGTGCAACTGGGCCACGGGCACGTAGAGCGTGTCGTCGCCGGCGTATTGCAGGTGCAGAAATTCCGTCGCGCCTTCGCCGGAGTCCAGCGTGACAAGCCCCAGGAAGCGCCCGATGCCGTGGTCCACGTGCACCACGGGATCGCCCACGCGCACTTCCGAAAGGTCCTTGAGGAGCGTGTCCGCACTGCTGCGCGCGCCCTTGTCGCGCCGGCGCGACTGGCGCACCTGGGTCTTGTACAGCTCGGCTTCGGTGATCACCGCCAGGCGCTCGTCCACCAGCACGAAGCCCGCACTCAGCGGCGCCGCGGCGATGGCCACCGGCATCTGCCCTTGTGCAAATGCCTGCCAGGAATCCACCGCCTGGGTGCGGTAGCCGAACTCCTCCAGCATGCGCGCCACCGTTTCGCGCCGCCCCAGGCTTTCCGCCACCAGCAGCACGCGCCCGTCGAAAGTGCGGGTGAAATCGATCAGCTTTTCGATGGGGAGGTCGGCACGCCGCACCAGATCCACCGGCGGCAGCGGAGCCGTCCCCAACAGCGGGGCCTGACCGTCGGCGGCGATTCCGGACTGCAGCTTGATCTGGGGATGGCGCGCAAGCAGCGCCAGGCACTGGTCTTCGGTCAGGAACAGTTCGCCGGGGTCGAGCACGGGATTGGCGCGGTCTCCCTTGAGCATGGCCCAACGCGCCTTGGTGGATTGCGAGAAAGACTGGATGGCGGCCAACGTGTTGCCGTGCAGGCAGACGGTGGCCGCCTGCGGCAGGTAATCGAAGAGGGTGTCGCACTGCTCGAAAAACAGCGGCAGGTAGTATTCGATGCCACCGGGAGCCAGGCCGTTGCCCACGTCGCGGTAAAGGGCGCAGCGCGACGGGTCGCCTTCGAAGCGTTCGCGGAAATTTTCCCGGAAACGGGTGCGCCCGGCCTCGTCCAGGGGAAACTCGCGCGCCGGCAGCAGCCGGATTTCCGGTACCGGATAGAGCGTGCGCTGGGTATCCACGTCGAAGGTGCGCAGCGTTTCCACGTCGGTGTCCATGAGGTCGATGCGGAACGGCACGGCGCTGCCCATGGGAAACAGGTCCACCAGCCCGCCGCGCACGCAATATTCTCCCGGCTTCACCACCTGGGTGACGTGGGCGTATCCGGCGGTGGTCATCTGCGCGCGGAAGGCGTCGAGGTCGAGGGTGTCGCCCTTGCGGATCTGGAACGTGCGCGCCGCCAGATAGCTCACCGGCGGCAGCCGGTAGAGCGCGGTGGCCATGGGCACCACGGCGATGTCGCACTGGCCGGTGGAAAACTGCCACAGGGTGGCGAGCCGCTCGGACACCAGGTCCTGGTGCGGCGAGAAATGGTCGTAGGGCAGCGTTTCCCAGTCCGGCAGCAGGTGCACGGCGCGGCCAGGCGCCCACCACGGGATTTCCTCCAGCAACCGCTGCGCTTCGGCGGCGGTTTCGGTCAGGATCACCAGGGGGCGGCGGGTTTCGGCCAGGCGCGCCAGCAGCAGCGCGTCTGCCGAACCTTCAGGCAACGGCAACTTCATGGGCCATGCACGAACAGACGGTCAGGCGGCGGGGCGGGTGGTGAAGCTTTCGCCGCAGCCGCAGGCGTCCGAAACGTTGGGGTTGTTGAACTTGAAGGCGGCGTTGAGCCCTTCGCGCCGGTAATCCACTTCCGTGCCGTCCAGGTACTGAAGCTGTTCCCCGTCCACCACCACCAGCACGCCGTCGCTTTCGAAACGGAGGTCGCCCGGGCGCACTTCGTCGGCATAGTCCACCACGTAGGCCAGTCCGGAACATCCGGATTGCTTGACGCCCAGGCGCAGGCCCACGCCCTTGCCTCTTTTGGATAATGCCTGCCGCACTTGCTGGGCTGCGGCTGCCGTCAATGTCACGGCCATTTCAGTTCTCCTGTCTGTTTTGTCCCTGCTCTTTCCTGAGAGCCGACAAATCGTCCGAAAGTTCGTGTACCTGCGCGGCCAACGCCTCATTCTGGCGCATGAGCTGCTGCACGGCCAGGATAAGCGGATCCTGGTCGTCGTCCGTGGGCCCGTAGGCCGTGAAGCGGGTATCCGTCTTGGCCGGCTGGTGGTGTTCGTCTTCCACCACGCGCCCGGGAATGCCGATGACCGTGGCTCCCGGCGGCACCGGTTTGACCACCACCGCGTTGGACCCCACTTTCGCCCCTTCCCCCAGGTAAATCGGCCCGATGATCTTGGCACCCGCTCCCACGATCACCTTGGGACCCAGGGTGGGATGTCGCTTGCCCTTGTTCCAGGACGTGCCGCCCAGGGTCACTCCCTGGTAGAGCGTGCAGTCGTCGCCCACTTCCGCCGTCTCGCCGATCACCACGCCCATGCCGTGGTCGATGAACACGCGCCGGCCCAGGGTCGCGCCGGGATGGATTTCAATGCCGGTCAGCCCGCGCGAACATTGCGACACGAAACGGCCGAGCCATTTCCAGTTGTGGTGCCACAACCAATGCGCGAGACGGTGCAGGAGCACGGCATGAAATCCCGGATAAAGGGAAATCACCTCCCAGCGGCTGCGCACCGCGGGATCGCGCTCGAACACGATGTCGATCTGTTCGCGAATTCGCTCCAGCATCAGGATTCCTTTCCAAACGGGCGCGATGAACCGTCATCGGCCGGGTACAAGGCTTTCAGGATACCACGCAGAATGCTCACTTCCTCGCGCTCCACGCGCGAACGGGCAAACAGGCGGCGCAGCCGCGTCATGAGCCGTCCGGGATTTGCCGGATCGAGAAAGCCGCTGCCCAGCAGCACCCGTTCCAGGTGTGCGTAGAAGCCTTCCATCTCGTCGTGGGTGGCGAGCGGGTGATCGCGCCCCGTGGCGCCGCGGTCCTGCAGGAGCGCCTGGCGCACTTCGTAGGCCGTCACCTGCACCGACGCCGCGAGATTGAGGGAACTGAAAGCGGGGTCGGCCGGAATGTTGGCGAGCAGCTGGCAGGCATCGAGCTGCGCGTTGGACAGGCCCGACATTTCCGTGCCGAACACCAGGGCCACTTCGCCTTCGTGCGCCTCCTGCGCCACCTGCAGGGCCGCTTCGCGCAGCGGCATCATGGCATGGGACAGGTCGCGCCGGCGCGCCGTCAGGCCCACGGCCAGCGTGGTTCCGGCCAGCGCCTGGGCCAGGGTGTTGCAGCGCACGGCGGCGGCCAGCACGTCATCGGCGCCGGAGGCCATGGCCGTGGCCTGCTCGTCGGGAAAGATTTTCGGGGCCACCAGCACGAGCCGCGACAGCCCCATGGTTTTCATGGCGCGCGCGGCCGCCCCGATGTTGCCGGGGTGGGTGGTTTCGCACAGGACGATGCGGATGCGGTCGAGCATGGCGGCCCTGCGTTCAGGCGCGCGCCACCATGGGCAGCAGCTGGGCAAAAATCTTGGGGGTGCCGGCCACCACGTGCCCGGTCTGCAGGAAGCGGTCTTCGCCTTCCAGGTCGGACACCAGGCCGCCGGCCTCCTGGATGAGCAGGGCGCCTGCCGCCATGTCCCAGGGCTTGAGCCCCATTTCCCAGAAGCCGTCGTAACGGCCGGCCGCCACATAGGCCAGGTCGAGTGCTGCCGAACCGGGGCGGCGGATGCCTGCGCTTTTGCGCATCACTTCCGCGAACATGCGCAGGTAGCGTTCCTGGTGTTCCATGCTGCTGAACGGAAAACCCGAACCGATGAGCGCGTCTTCCATGCGGGTCTGGCTGCTGACGCGGATGCGGCGCTCGTTGAGGAACGCTCCGCTGCCGCGGGTTGCGGTGAACAGGTCGTTGCGCACCGGATCGTAAATCACGGCCTGGGTGATTACGCCCTTGTGGACGAGCGCGATGGACGTGCAGTACATGGGAAAGCCATGCAGGAAATTGGTGGTGCCGTCGATGGGATCGATGATCCACTGGAATTCCGACTCGCCCACGGCCCCGCCCTCCTCGCCCAGGAAGGCATGGTCGGGATAGGCTTCGCGCAGCACGCCGATGATGGCGGCCTCCACCATGCGGTCCACTTCGGACACGAAATCCGCGGGACCTTTCTTGGTGACGGTGAGCCGGTCCACGTCAAGCGCCGCCCGGTTGATAAGGGTGCCGGCGCGGCGTGCCGCCTTGACGGCGATGTTGAGCTGGGGATGCATGGAAATGGCCTGTCCTTACTTGTGGGTGGGCATGGCGAACTGGGCGCCCGCTTCGATGCTGGCCGGCCAGCGCTGGGTGACGGCCTTCTGGCGCGTGTAGAAACGCACGCCTTCCGGGCCGTGGGCGTGGTGGTCGCCAAACAGGCTGCGCTTCCAGCCGCCAAAGCTGTGGAACGCCATGGGCACGGGAATGGGCACGTTGACGCCCACCATGCCCACTTTCACGCGGGACACGTATTCGCGGGCGGTGCCGCCGTCGCGCGTGAAAATGGCCGTGCCATTGCCGAACTCATGTTCGTTGACGAGCGCCAGCGCGCTGGCGAAATCCGGCACGCGCACCACGCACAGCACCGGCCCGAAAATTTCCTCGCGGTAGATGCGCATGTCCGGCGTGACGTGGTCAAACAGCGTGCCACCCAGGAAAAACCCGCCTTCGAAACCGGGCACCGAATAGCCGCGGCCATCCACGCGCAGCGTGGCACCGGCTTTCACGCCGTCTTCGATGTAGCCCGTGATCTTGTCGCGATGCACGGCGGTCACCACCGGCCCCATTTCAGCGGCCAGGTCCATGCCTTCGGTGACCTTGAGCGCGCGCACGCGCGGTTCGAGCGCCTGCACCAGGCGCTCGGCCACGTCGCCCACCGCCACGGCCACCGAAATGGCCATGCAGCGTTCACCGGCCGAGCCGTAGGCCGCACCCATGAGGGCGTCCACGGTCTGGTCGAGGTCGGCGTCGGGCATCACCACCATGTGGTTTTTGGCGCCGCCCAGGGCCTGCACGCGCTTGCCCTGCGCCGCGCCCGTGCTGTAGATGTACTGCGCGATGGGCGTGGAGCCCACAAAGCTCACCGCTTCCACGTCCGGGTGATGCAGCAGCGCGTCCACCGCCGTCTTGTCGCCCTGCACCACGTTGAACACGCCATCCGGCAGGCCGGCTTCCTTGAGCAGGCGGGCCAGCAGCAGGCTGGGCGAAGGATCGCGCTCGGACGGCTTGAGGATGAAGGTGTTGCCGCTGGCGATGGCCATGGGCAGCATCCACAGGGGCACCATCACCGGAAAATTGAACGGCGTGATGCCCACGCACACGCCCAGCGGCTGGCGCACGGTCCAGCCGTCCACGCCGGTGGCGATCTGTTCGGTGTATTCGCCCTTGAGCAGCTCGGGAATGCCGCAGGCATACTCCACCACTTCCAGGCCGCGGATCACCTCCCCGCGCGCATCGGTGAACACCTTGCCGTGTTCGGACGTGATGAGGGCGGCCAGCTCGTCGTGGTGGCGTTCGATGAGTTCCTTGAACTTGAACAGGATGCGCGCCCGGCGCAGGGGCGAGGTGCCGGCCCAGGCCGGAAAAGCCGCCTTGGCGGAAGCCACCGCCGCTGCCACTTCGCTCTCGGAGGCCAGGGAAACCCGCCCGGAAACGGCGCCCGTGGCGGGATTGAAGACGTCGGAGTGGCGACCGCCGGTACCGGCCACTGCCTGGCCGTCGATGAAATGTCCGATCGAAACAGGGGCTGAAGTCATGATGAATCCTGCACAGAAACGGGAGAACCGGGTATTTTACAGGAGATTTTGGGAGACAGTCCTGAATTTCATTATTTTCATCCTTCACCCGGACGCCAATGACTGACGCCCTTCGCCTGCTGCTCGCGCACTTCCTGAAAGACCGCTTGCTGCACCTGCTGCTGCTCTTCGCCGCGCTGCTGGCCCTGTTCCACCCGGTGGCGCCGGCGCGCGCCTGGCACAGCATTCACGGCCCCACCCTGCTCACCCTGGCGGGACTGCTGCTGCTCACCAAAGGGATCGAAGTGAGCGGCGCCTTCGACCATCTGGGGCGGCACATCCTCAACCGCCTCACCCACGAACGGCCGCTCGCGCTGTTCCTGACGGCGGCCGCCGCCGCGCTTTCCACCGTGCTCACCAACGACATCGCGCTGTTCGTGATGGTGCCGCTCACCTTGAGCCTGCGCAATCTGGCGGGACTGCCCATTGCGCGCCTCGTCATTTTCGAGGCGCTCGCCGTGAATGCCGGATCCATGCTCACCCCCATCGGCAACCCGCAGAACATCCTGCTGTGGCAGCTTTCGCACCGCTCCTTCCTGGCCTTCACCGCCATGATGGCGCCGCTTGCCCTGCCCCTCACGGCCCTGCTGCTGGCGCTGGCCGCCGCATTTTTTCCCAACCGGCCGATCCGCATTACCCTGCCGGAAACCCCCGCCGACTGGAACCGGCCGCTGTTCTGGGGCTGCGCCCTGCTCTACGCCCTGTTCGTGACCGCAGCCGAATGGGGACACGCGGGGCTGGGGCTGGTGCTGGTGCTGGCCGCCGCCGCCTGGATCCGCCCGCGCTTGCTGGCCGAAACTGACTGGAGCCTGATCGCGGTTTTCGCCCTGATGTTCGTGGACATCCGGCTGCTCACGGACGCCAACGTCCTGCGCCCGCTGCTGGAAACCCTGCCCGCGGCCGGCGACCAGGGACGCTTCCTGGCCGCAGTGGCCGCCTCCCAGGTCATCAGCAACGTGCCGGCCACCATTCTCCTCACCCCCTGGCTGCCGGCAGGACCGTTGCTGGCGTACGCCGTGAACGTGGGCGGCTTCGGCACTGCCGTGGGCTCCCTGGCCAACCTGATCGCCTTGCGTATGGCACATGATCGCAGCATTTGGCTGCAATTTCACTACTTTTCAATACCTTTTCTCGTCATCAGCCTGTTGTTGGGCGGATGGCTTTCCCTTTCCGCCACCTGACCGAAGCGATCGCTTCGCCTTCCGCGCCCCACCCCGTTTACCAGGCTCGCTTCGCCATGGGTCGTGTAGAACTATTTCAAGATGCTATGTTTTCCCTACTCATGTTATGATTTACCTACAAAAACGGGGGGTTCCCCACAAAAAACGGGAGGGTTTTGTAATTTTTGTGAAACGCGACTTTTAACGGAATCTCAACGCTGTTGAAAAAATACGATACAAACCCTGCAGCGTCGGGTTCCACCCTGCACTTCCGTGCCCCAGGGTACGGGGGTGCTGAATCATGAATCGCGTCTATCGCTCGGTATGGAGCGCAACGCGCGGCACTTTTGTGGCCGTAGCGGAAATCGTGGTGTTCGCCGCGGGGCTGATGGGCAGTTCGGTTTCCCTGGCGCTGCCCACCGGCGGCCAGGTGGTGGCCGGCCAGGGCAGCATCGCCCAGACCTCCAGCACCCTCACCGTCAGCCAGGGTTCCCAGAACCTCATCCTCAACTGGCAGGGGTTCAGCATCGGCTCCAACGAATCCGTCCGCTTCAACCAGCCCAACGCTGCAGCCATCGCCCTCAACCGCGTCACCGGCAGCAACCCCTCGCAAATCTACGGCCAGCTCTCCGCCAACGGCCAGGTCTATCTGCTCAACCCCAACGGCATCCTGTTCGCCCCCACGGCCCAGGTCAGCGTGGGCGGCCTGGTGGCCTCCACCCTGGATCTCTCCAATGCCGACTTCCTGGCCGGCAAACGCACCTTCTCCGGCAACGGCAGCCCCGCCACCGTGCTCAACCAGGGCCATCTGCAGGCCACTGATGCCGGCTACATCGCCCTCCTGGGCGGCCAGGTCTCCAACCAGGGCACCATCACCGCCCGCCTGGGCACCGTGGCCCTGGCCGCCGGCAATCAGGTCACCCTGGATTTCTCCGGCAACCAGCTCACCCGCCTGCAGGTGGACCAGGCCGTGCTGCACGCCCTGGCCCAGAACGGCCAGCTCATCCAGGCTGACGGCGGCACCGTCATCATGACGGCCCAGGCCGTCAACGCCTTGCTCGACACCGTGGTCAACAACAGCGGCCTCATCCAGGCGCGCGGGCTGTCGCAGCAAAACGGCCGCATCCTGCTCGACGGCGGCAGCAGCGGCGTGGTGGCCAACGGCGGCACCCTGGACGTGAGCAATGCCAGCGGCTCGGGCGGCAGCACCGCCCTCCTGGGCGACCAGGTGCAACTCGCCGCCACCGCCCGAGTGGATGCCTCCGGCGCCCTGGGCGGGGGCACCGTGCTGGTGGGCGGCAACGCCCATGGCGCCGGGCCTGAACGCAATGCCACCCACACCAGCGTGGCTGCCGGCGCACAGCTCAACGCGGACGCCACGCAAAGCGGCAATGGCGGCACCGTGGTGGCCTGGGCTGACGGCAGCACCGTCTTTGACGGCGCCGTGAGCGCCCGTGGCGGAGCCCTCTCCGGCAACGGCGGATTCGTGGAAACTTCCGGCAAGGCCAGCCTCACCGTGGGCGATGCCGCCACCGTCAACACCCTCGCACCCCACGGCAGCGCCGGCAACTGGCTGCTTGATCCCAAAACCATCACCGTGGGCAACAGCGGCTCCGGCACGCTGACCCAGGCTGCCACCCTCACCGACACCAGTACCGCGCTGACCATCAATGCCAGCACCATCAACGCGGCCACTTCCAACGTCACGCTGGCCGCATCGCAATCCATCAGCGTCAACAGCGCCATCGGCATGACGAAAAGCGGCGTGGGCATCACCTTCGAAGGCACCAATCCCACCCCCGCGAACGGGCCCTCCGGCGGCACCACCCTCAATGCAAACATCACAACCACCAAAGGTGGGCTCACGTTCAACGGCAGCACCACCCTGGGCGGCGACACCACCCTCAACACCGGCACCGGGAACATCACCTTCAACGGCAGCGTGGACGGCAACGCAGCCCTTGCCATCACCAGCACCGGCACCACCACCTTCAACAACTCCGTGGGCGCCACCACCGCCCTCGCAAGCCTGGCCGTGAGCGGCGGCACCACCGTGCTCAAGGGCAACGTCACCACCAGCGGCACCCAGTCCTATGGCGGCGCGGTGACCGTGGGCGGCAACGCCACCCTCAACGCCGGCTCCGGTGCTGTCACGTTCAATGGTGCTGTCAACGACGCCACCGCCGGCACCGACGCCCTCACCGTCACCACCAGCGGCACCACCCAGTTCAGCAGCACCGTGGGCGCCACCAAAGCATTGGTCGGCCTGACGGTCAGCTCCGGCGCCACGATACTCAAGGGCAACGTCACCACTACGGGCACCCAGTCCTATGGCGGCAGCCTCGGCATCAACGCCGCCAGCACCCTCAAAACCACCAACAGCGACATCACCGTGAGCGGAGCCACCACCCTGGGCGGCAACGCCAGCCTCACCACCGGCAGCGGGAACGTCACCTTCAGCGGGGCGGTGGATGGGGCCAGAACCCTGGCCATCACCAGCACCGGCACCACCACGTTCAATGCAGCAGTAGGAGGCAACACCGCCCTCGCGGGACTCACGGTGACAGGCGCTGCGGGAACCACCGTACTGGGAAGCAACGTCACCACCACGGGGGCGCAAACCTACGGCGGAAGCCTGGGCCTCAACGCGGCCAGCACCCTCAAGACCACCAACGGCGCTGTCACCGTCACCGGTACCACTACCCTGGGTGGCGACACCACCGTCAGCACCGGATCCGGCGCCGTCACGTTCAATGGCGCTGTCACCAGTGCCACGGCCGGCACCGACAATCTCACCGTCACGTCCAGCGGCACCACCAAGTTCGGCAGCACCGTGGGTGCCACCAGCGCCCTGGCTTCCCTTGCCCTCAACGGCACGGGCGCCGGCCAGCTGGGCGGCAACGTCACCACCACCGGAGCCCAGTCCTATGGCGGCGCGCTCACCCTCAACAGCAGCACCACACTCAATGCCGGCAACAGTGCAGTCACCTTCAGCAGCACCGTCAACGGAGTTTCCGCAGGGGCGGATAGCCTCACCGTCGCCACCAGCGGCACCACCCAGTTCAGCAGCACTGTGGGGGCCACCCGGGCGCTTTCCAGCCTGGCCGTGAACGGCGGCGGAGCAACCACGCTCAACGGCAGCGTCACCACCAGCGGCACCCAGTCCTACGGCGGCGCCCTCGATGTCAATGCCGCCAGCACGCTGGCCACCACCAACAGCGCCATCACCGTGAGCGGCGCCAGCACCCTGGGCGGCAACACCACCTTCTCCACGGGTTCCGGCAGCACCACCTTCACAGGCACCGTGGACGGCAGTGCGGCCCTTGCCGTCACCAGCACCGGCACCACCACCTTCAACAGCACCGCAGGCGCCACCACCGCCCTCGCCAGCCTCAGCGTGAGCGGCGGAACTGCGGTTCTGGGCGGCAACGTCACCACCACCGGGGCGCAAACCTACGGCGGCAAGCTCACCCTCAACACCAGTGCCGCACTCAATGCAGGCGCCGGCGCCGTCACGTTCACAGGCGCTGTAGACGATGCCCATGCCGGAGTGGACAGCCTCACCGTCACGTCCAGCGGCATCACCAAGTTCGGCAGCGCCGTGGGCGCCACCAGCGCCCTGGCTTCCCTTGCCCTCAACGGCACGGGCGCCGACCAGCTGGGCGGCAACGTCACCACCAGCGGGGCCCAGTCCTATGGCGGAGCCGTGACGCTCAATGGCAACGCCACGCTCAATGCCGGCAGCAGTGCGGTCACTTTCAGCGACACCGTGAATGGCGCCAAGATACTGACCGTCACCACCACCGGCGCCACCACGTTTGGCAGCACCGTGGGCAACAGCGCAGCCCTCGCCAGCCTGGCCGTGAACGGCGGCGGGGCAACCACGCTCAACGGCAACGTCACCACCACCGGCACCCAGTTCTACGGCGGTACTCTCAACATCAATGCCCCCAGCACTCTCAAGACCAGCAACGGGGCCCTCACCGTCACCGGTGCCGCCGCCCTAGGCGGCGACACCGCCCTCACCACCGGCTCCGGCAGCATCACTTTCACGGGCGCGGTGGACGGCAATGCGGCCCTTGCCGTCACCAGCACCGGCACCACCACCTTCAACAACCCCGTGGGCGCCACCACCGCCCTCACCAGCCTGGCCGTGAGCGGCGGCACCACCGTGCTCAAGGGCAACGTCACCACCAGCGGCACCCAGTCCTATGGCGGCAACCTCAGCGTCAATGCGGTCAGCACGCTGACCACCACCAACAGCAGCGTCTCGGTTACCGGAGCGGCCACCCTGGGCGGCAACACCACCGTCAGCACCGGATCCGGTGCCGTCACGTTCAATGGTGCTGTCAACGACGCCACCGCCGGCACCGACACCCTCACCGTCACCACCAGCGGCACCACCCAGTTCAGCAGCACCGTGGGCGCCACCAAAGCATTGGCCGGCCTGACGGTCAGCTCCGGCAGCACGGTGCTCAAAGGCAACCTGACCGTCAACGGCCCGATCAGCTTTGCGTCCGGAGTCACGCTGGGCAACAACGTCACGGTCACGGAAGGCACAGCATCCAGCGTCACGTTCGGGGGAACCCTCGACGACAGCGTGGCGGGTGCACATACCCTGACCCTCAGCGCCCCGACCGGCTCCCTCTCCCTGGGCGGAGCGATCGGAGGAACCCATGCGCTGGGCACCTTGTCGATCACCACAGGCAACGCCGGCACCCTGACGCTGCCGGACATCAGTGCCGGCAACTTCAACTACACGGATACGGTGTCCGGCGGCAATCTCAGCCAGTCTGGCAGCCTGAACATCACCGGCACCGCCACCCTGACCAGCGGCAGCAACACCGTCACCCTGAACAGCAGCACCAACAACCTGGCTGCGGTCCATGTGGTCAGCGGCAGCCAGGTCACAGTGACCAACGCCGGCGGCATGAAAGTCACCGGGGTCAGCGCCAGCGGCAACGTCCTGCTCGACACCCTGACCGGCAATTTGACCGTGGCCGGCAACATCGGCACCACCGCCACCACCGCCTCCGCCCTGACGCTTGAAGCCGGCAGCAGCAGCAACCGCGTAGCGGCCCCAGGCACCAGCGACACCGGAGGCAACGTGGTGATCAGCAGCGGCCGGCTGTCGGTGGGCGCCGGAGGCACCGGGCTCATTTACACCGGCAGCATCGCCAACAGCACCGGTGTTTCCAGCGCCGTGGGCAGCGGACACTCACGCTACTGGAGCGACACCAACGGCAACACCGGCTACACGACCGCGCTCGCCGCCGGACTCGACGCCCTGTTCCGCGAGCAGCCGCTGCTCACGATCACGGGCACGGCCGCAGGCAGCGGCCGCACCTACAACGCCACCACCACGACCCCCACGCTCAGCACCGCGGGCCTGGTCAACGGCGATACCGGCTCGGGCACGGGCACCCTCGGCATCACCGGATCAGGAACGACCCTGCACGACGCAGGGACCTACACGATCAGCGTCAGCAACGTCAGCGCCGGCGCCACCCTGGCCGGACTCGGCTATGCCGCGCAGGCCGGTTCCGGCACCAGCTACACCATCGTCCCCAAGGCATTGACTGTGGCCGGACTTACCGTCCCCGCCAGCAAGGTCTATGACGGCACCACCGCGGCCAGCGTGAGTGGCACGGCCGCCCTGCACCCTGCCGAGTCAGCCGGTTCCGGCTCGGCCTCCGACGGCAAGCCCTACACGGGCGACACTGTGAGCGTTTCAGGCACCCCCAGCGGCACCTACAACAGCAAGGACGTGGCCACGGCCACCACCGTCACTTTCGGCGGCCTGACCCTCTCCGGCGCCCAGGTGGGCAACTACACCCTGGGCACCACCACGGCCAGCGCCACCATCACGCGGGCCGCGCTCACCGTCACCGGTTCCACGGCAGCCAACAAGGTCTATGACGGCACCACCGCAGCCACCCTCTCCGGCGGCAACCTGGCGGGCGTCCTCGGCACCGATGCCGTCACCCTCAGCCAAACCGGAACTTTTGCTTCAAAGAATGCCGGCAACGGCATCGCCGTCACCGCCACCGATACCCTCGGCGGCACCGACGCCGGCAACTACACCCTGACCCAGCCCACGGGACTCTCCGCCAACATCACGCCCAAAATGCTGACCGTGGCCGGCCTCACCGTACCGGCCAGCAAGGTCTATGACGGCACCACCACCGCCACCGTGAGCGGGACCGCTGCCCTGCTTGCCAGCGAAACGACCAGCACCGGCTCCACGACGGATGGCAAACCCTATGTGGGCGATACGCTCAGCGTTTCAGGTACGACAACCGGCACCTACAACAGCAAGAACGTGGCCACGGCTTCCACCGTCACATTCGGCGGCTTCTCCCTTTCCGGCGCCCAGGCCGGCAACTACACCCTGGGCACCGCCACAGCCAGTGCCACCATCACGCCCGCCACGCTCACCGTCACCGGCACTTCGGTCGCCAACAAGGTGTATGACGGCAGCACCAGCGCAG
>JAGWTQ010000084.1 GCA_028868905.1 Betaproteobacteria bacterium | reverse complement strand
ATGGTCTCCCGGGTGGCGGGATTCAAACCCCGGCTTGAGCTCGCTCAAAACCGTTGTCAGGCTGGAAGCCGCCGACACCACCAGATCGGCCGCCTGCGCCTGGGCCATGGCGCAGACCAGCAGGGCAGCGCACAGCAGGCGCCCCCCCGGACGCTGCTTCACCGCAGTACTTCCAGGCTCGAAGGCAGGGGCCCCGCTTCGCGGGAAGGTTCGTAGCGCCGGTTGACGAAAAGCGAGTTCCCGGCCATGCGCTTGGCCTGCTTCTTGGCGCCTGCCGCCAGCCGCGACACTTCCATGTAAGAGGAAAACAGGCCGGGAGGCACCAGCACGGCGCCCACCGAAAGCGACGTGAGCGGGTGGAACTCCCGCTCATACTGGCGGTTTTCCGTGAAATAACCGCCCCGCTCCAGGTCTTCCTCGCTGAAACAGCTGCGGATGGCAATGCCGAACTCGTCCAGGGCATCCTGGCAGCGCGCTTCCCAGTCGCGGCTCTGGAACAGGATGATGAAATCGTCGCCGCCGATGTGCCCCAGGAAATCCTGGTCGCGGTCGCACACGCCGGCCAGGATGTTGGCCGTCATCTGGATGATGGAGTCGCCCGCCGTAAAGCCGTACACGTCGTTGTAGGGCTTGAAATGGTCGAGGTCGCAATAGCAGGCGGCAAAGGGAATGCGCGCCCGCAGCAGGCCGTCCAGATGCTCGTGGATGGGCACGTTGCCCGGCAGCTGGGTGAGCGGGTTGGCGTATTTCGCCGCCTGGATCTGCATTTCCGTGATGACGCGGATCAGGTCCTGGCCATGGGCGATGCCGAAATAGCGGCCGTTGTCGGTGACGATGAAGCCCTGCATGAGGTGGCGCCGCTCGGCGCTGCCCAGCACCTTGCTGATTTCCTGCACGGTGGCCGTCTTGTCCACCAGCAGTGGCTTCGCGTCCATGTAGAGGGTGCAGGACTTTTTCCCGAACAGCTCGTGCCGGTAGGGCTGGGCAAAGCTGCCGATGAGGGCGGAGCGGGTGATCAGTCCCACGGGGACCCCGCCTTCCTTGATGACGGGAATGGATTCCACCTGGGGATTTTCCTCGAACAGGCGGAATACTTCTTCGTTCGTCTGGTGCGTGGTGACCGGTGAAATCTTGTGGATCACGTCGCGCGCCACGATGGCGTCGCGCCCCCAGGAAGTTTCGCCGTGCACCGGCTGGCCCATGAAGCTTTTGATGGTGCGTACCACATTCTCCTGCACCACCAGGCTGGGGTTGGCATGCGGCCGCGCGAAATAATACCCCTGGCCCAGGGCCACTCCCAGGCTCTTGACCAGCATGAGCTCGGAATGGGTTTCAATGCCTTCCGCGATCACTTCGCATTTGGCGCGGCGCGCGATTTCCAGGATCGAGCGCACGAACTGCGCCTTGACCGGATCGTGTTCGATGTTCTGGACGAAATGGCGATCCACCTTGACGAAGGCAGGGCGCAGTTCCGACCACAGGCGCAGGCTGGAAAAACCTTCGCCCAGATCGTCGATGGCCACCGAAAATCCTTCGTCGCAGCAGCGGTTGACGGCGTTCCCCAGTTTTTCCGCGCCATAGTCCACGATCCGCTCGCCTTCGGTCAGTTCCATCACGATCTGCGTGGAAGCGAGGCGGGAATCCACCAGCGCCATGCCGGACTGGCCTTCCTGCAGGCTGTGCTGCACCAGGACGTCGGGGCTGATGTTGAGGAACAGCTTGCCCGGCAGGCGCAGCTCCAGAAACCGCTGTACCAGCACCTGGTGGCACAGGCGCTCGATCTTGTATTGCAGGCCGCATTCCGCGGCGGCCTTGAGCAGGCTTAAGGGGGAGTGCAGCGGACTGTTGGAGGGCCCCCGGATCAGCCCTTCGTAGCCGAAGATCTCCGCCGTGCTGAGATCGACGATGGGCTGGAACAGCGCCGTCAACTGCCCCGTCTGCAGGATGTCCTTGAGCAGGTCATGATCGTCCGATTCCAGGTACCACATGCAAAACCTCCCTCCGTCACCCAAGCCAGCGCCAGGGCGAGCCTACACTTTCCGATTGACAAAATGATGACAGCACGCCTTTCGGTGCACTCATCCGAACACGTGGGCTTCGAACGTTTCCGGGCTGACCGGCCTGGAAAACAGGTAACCCTGACCGTAATCGCATCCGGCATGCCGCAGCATGCTGCGCTGGTCGTCCGTTTCGATCCCTTCGGCAATCACCTTGAGGCCCAGCTCGTGCCCCATCACGATGATGGCTTTCGACAGCGCATGGTGCTGCGAGCCTGGCGTGAGGTCATGCACGAAGGACTGGTCGATCTTGAGGTAGTCGATGGGGAAACGGTTGATGTAGGAGAGGGACGAATAGCCGGTGCCGAAATCGTCGATGGCGACTTCGATGCGGGCATCCCGAAAACCTCCCAGCTGGTGGTTGACGGCCTGGTCGGCTTCCAGCAGCAGGCTTTCCGTGATTTCGATGACGATGTTGCGGCCTGTGATGCCCAGGGTGTGCAAATGGTCCATCCAGGACCCCAGCACGCTGCCCTGGTGCCGGAACTGCGCCGGGGACATGTTCACGCTCACCTGGAACCCCGGGCGTTGCTGCGCCCAGCGACTGGCCCAGCGCGACGCTTCGCGGAAGGCCCAGTCCCCCAGTTCCACGATCAGCCCGGTTTCTTCCGCCACGGGAATGAATTCGGCCGGATGGATGGTGCCGCGCTCGGGGTGTTGCCAGCGCAGCAGCGACTCTGCCTTCTGGATGCGACCGGTGGCCAGATCCACCACGGGCTGGAAATGCATCTGGAACTGGTTTGCGCGCAAGGCCGCGCGCAGGTCGTTGATGAGCTTGAGCTTGGTCTGGGCTTTTTCCTGCAAGGAACGCGTGAAAAAGCTGAAACAGTTGCGGCCGGCGCCCTTGGCGGCATACATGGCCTGATCGGCGTTGCTGAGCAGCAGTTCCACCTCGGTGGCATCGTTGGGGTAGAGCGTGATGCCGACGCTGGCCGACACGTGCACGGCCCCTTTGCTGGGCGCCAGCGCAAATGGCTCGGCCAGCCGGTCAATGATGACCTGGGCCACTTTTTCCACGTGGTTGGTGCTGCGCAGCTGCGGCAGGATGACCGTGAACTCGTCGCCCCCCAGCCGCGCCACGGTATCCGACTTGCGCACACAGGAGGCAATGCGGCGGGCTGCTTCCATGAGCAGCAGGTCGCCCATCTGGTGCCCGAGGGTGTCGTTCACTTCCTTGAAACGGTCGAGGTCGATGAACAGCACCGCCACCAGGGTTTCTTCCCGCTGTGCCCGCCGGATTTCGTGGTTGAGCAGGTCGTAGAACATGTTGCGGTTGGGCAGTTCGGTCAGCAGGTCGAAGTTGGCCTGGCGCCAGATCAGCTCGCTCGCATGTTTCTTTTCCGTGATGTCGCGCGTCACGCCCAGCATGGCCGTCACTTCCCCCTTGGGGTTGCGCAGCGGCGTGGCATGGGTTTCAAGCCAGCGGTGGGTGCCTTTTTTTCCGATCAGGGGGAACTCGAAGGACCCGCTGCCGCCGGCGCACACGCTCTGGTGAAATTCGCTGAACGCGCTGCGGTGGGGCTGCGGAATGAAGTCCAGCAAGCCGCGTTGCTGGATCTCCAGCACCGAATCCACCTCCAGCATGGCCAGTCCCGCAGGATTCATGTGGATGAGCTTGCCGTTGGGCGCCACCACTTTCACGCACTCGGGCTCCGCCTCCAGGATGGCGCGCAGGAAATCGTTCTGGGCCTTGACGGTGTCCATGGCACGCTTGCGTTCTGCTTCCCGCTCGAAGGCATCCAGGGCAAATGCAATGTCGTCCAGGACTTCGTCGAACAATCCCGTGAGAGTCTCGTCAAAAGCGCGGGGCTGGGAGTGGCACACAGTCAGCACGGCATAGGTTTTTCCGCGGCGCAGGACCGGGAAGGCGGCCGCCGAAACCCAGCCGAAGCGGTTTGCGGAATCGCGCCAGCGGGAGGCTTCCGGATCGTCACGGACGTCGTTGATCACCACCCGTTGCCGCTCCCTCCAGGCGCTCGCCGTCATTTCGCAATCGCTGCCCTTGCCGGCCTGCAAGCTCACGGAAAAACCGTCCAGCCTTTCCCGGCCCGCCCCCCAGGAGGCGACCGGCACGACGGCATTGCCATGGGCCTGGCCGATCCAGGCCATCTGCATGCCCCCGTGTTCAACGGCCATGCGGCACACCAGGGGAAACAGTTCGGATTCTTCCCGCATGCGCACGATGGCCTGGTTGATCTGGCTCAGCGCTTCGTAAAACCGGGTTTGCCGCTCCAGCTGGGAGGCCGTGCTCAGGCGTTCGGTGATGTCGCGCACCTGCGAGAACAGGGTTTTTTCGCCTTCGTGCACCTGGGCCGTGGCATGCACTTCCACCGGAAACAGGGAACCGTCCTTGCGCCGGTGGGTGCCGCGAAAATGCAGGGTTTCGCCCGGCTTGATCTGGTCCCACAGGATCCGGGCCGAAGCATGGTCGAAATCCTGCTCGATATCCAGGACATTGAGCGCGAGCAGTTCCTGCTGGGTGTAACCCAGGCTCAGACAGGCGCTGCGGTTGACGTCCGTGAAGTTCCCCTGCGCGTCATGCGCGAAGAAAGCGTCCGGAGCCTGCTCCAGAAAAGCTCTGAATTTGTCTTTGCCGCCCATGGCCAGGGGCCCCATGTGATCAAAGCGCGGGTCCGTGTCCGGACCGTTCCACGCGCATTGTAATGCATGGAACCCGCTTTGACAGGATCAACCGGCCAGCTTGGGGTGCTTTTCCCGCACCATCTCGCCCAGCA
>JAGWTQ010000025.1 GCA_028868905.1 Betaproteobacteria bacterium | reverse complement strand
TTTTTACCAACCTGTCCCAGGACCATCTCGATTACCACGGCACCATGGAAGCTTACGGTGCGGCCAAGGCGCTGCTGTTTCAGGCTGCCGGTCTCGAGTTTGCGGTACTGAATCTGGATGACCCCTTCGGTTACGATTTGGCCCGGCGCACGGCGGGCACGGGTCCGCACGTGGTCGGCTATACGGCCCGCGCCGTCGAACCGCCTGCCGGTGTTCGCCTGCTGGCGGCATCAGGAATTGCGATGCGCCCCGAAGGGCTGGAATTCACCTTGGATGGGGACTGGGGGCGGGCCGCGATAAAAGCACCTTTGGTGGGGCATTTCAATGTCTCCAACCTGTTGGCCGTCATGGCAGCTGCCCTGATGGGTGGCCTGACGCTCGACCGGGTGGCCGCGGCCGTCACCCGCTTGCACGCCCCCCCGGGGCGACTGGAGCGGCTGGGTGGCGGCGGGCTGCCCTATGTCGTAATCGACTACGCCCACAGCCCGGACGCATTGGAAAAGGCGCTGACTACCCTGAGGGGAACGCTGGCCGCCGGCCATCGTCTGATCTGCGTGTTCGGTTGCGGAGGAAACCGCGATGCCGGAAAGCGGCCCCTGATGGGGGCCATCGCGCAACGATTGGCGGATCAGGTGATTCTGACCAGCGACAATCCCCGTGATGAAGCGCCTGAAGCCATTATCGACCAGATTGCAGCCGGGATGACCGGCACTCCCCTGCGTGTTCCGGACCGTGCCGAAGCGATACGGAAGGCCGTCGCGCTGGCACGTCCGGGCGATGTGGTCCTGGTCGCCGGCAAGGGCCATGAAGTCACGCAGGAAGTGGGTGGCAGGAAACTCCCCTTCAGCGACCGTGTCGAAGCGCAACGATGTCTGGATGAGGTGGACTCTTGAACGCCCCTCCCCAATCTGCCCGGGGCATGATGGCCATGGATGAAGCGGCGCGCCTGTTGGGCGCTGCGGGGCCTGTCGGCACGGATGTTTTCCTGCGCGTTGCGACCGATTCGCGCGCCCTGCAGGCAGGGGATCTTTTTGTGGCATTGCGGGGCGAACGCTTCGATGGCCATGCCTTTGTGACGCAGGCCCTGGAAGCGGGTGCGGTGGGGGCCATCGTCTCGGAGCCGGTGCCGGGGCTGGAGTCGTCCCCAAGGCTGATCCGGGTGCCCGATACGGCCGCTGCCTTGTCCGCCCTCGCGGCGGCCTGGCGGTTGCGCATCAACCCCCGGGTCGTTGCGGTGACCGGGAGCAACGGCAAGACCAGCGTGAAGGAAATGCTGGCATCCATCCTGCAATGCGCCGCCGAGCGCACCGGAGACGATCCGCAGGCGACCGTGCTGGCCACAGCGGGAAACCTCAACAACACCCTTGGGTTGCCCATGACCCTGCTGCGATTGCGCCTGGGTCATCGTTGGGCCGTGGTGGAGATGGGCATGAACCATCCGGGTGAAATTGCGGCCATGACGCGCGTGGCGAGGCCGGACGTGGCGCTGGTCAACAACGTGCAGCGTGCCCATCTGGGTTTGCTGGGCAGCATTGAAGCCGTGGCGCGAGCCAAAGGGGAAATTTACGAGGGGTTGGGCGCCGCAGGCGTGGCACTGATTCCGGCGGCCGATCTCATGGCTCCGGTGCTCAGGGCCAGCGCGACAGGTCACCGCTGCGTCGAATTTGCGCTGGATCCTGCAATCGAAAGCTTTTCCGGAATTCAGGGGCGAACACTGGCCGGCACCGGCGGCCTGGAGATCCTGTTGCCGTCCGGAACGATACAGGTCCGGCTGGGTGTTCCAGGCAGGCACAGTATGGCCAATGCCGTGGCTGCCGCTGCCGCAGCCCAGGCGCTTGGCGTTGATGGCCTGGCAATCCAGGCGGGACTGGAACGCTTCCAGGGAGTGCCGGGACGCTTGCAGTCCCGATTTTCCGCGCGTGGGGCCCTGGTGCTGGATGACACGTACAACGCCAACCCCGATTCGGTTGCCGCTGCCGTGGCGGTGCTGGTTGCCCGTCCGGGGCGCCGCATCCTGGTTCTGGGTGACCTGGGCGAGCTGGGGGGAGAGGCGGCAGTCCTGCATGCCGAGGTGGGCGTGCGCGCGCGCGAGGCGGGGGTGGACGACTGTTTCACCCTGGGAGACCTGGCACGCGAAACCAGTGGCGCGTTCGGTTCGCAGGGACGTCATTTCGATTCCGTGGAGGCGCTGGTGGCCACGCTGAAGCCGCAGCTCAACGCCGATGCCACGGTGCTGGTCAAAGGGTCCCGCTTCATGCAGATGGAGCGGGTGGTGGAAGGGTTGGTGCAATGAACGCCGGCCAAAGAGGATTTGCAACATGTTGCTGACGTTGGCCCATTGGCTGTCCCAAAGCATTCACGGCTTTCGCGTGTTCGATTACATCACGCTGCGGGCCGTACTGGCCGCACTGACGGCGCTGACCATCTCTTTCCTGGTGGGGCCGGTCATGATTCGCAAGCTGACCGCTTACAAAATCGGCCAGGCCGTGCGTGACGATGGGCCGCAGACTCACCTGGTCAAGAGCGGAACGCCGACCATGGGCGGGGCGCTGATCCTGGTGGCCATCTCGGTGACCACCTTGCTGTGGGCTGACCTGACCAACCGTTATGTGTGGCTTGTTCTGCTGACCATGCTCGGGTTTGGCGTGATCGGCTGGGTGGATGACTACCGGAAAGTAGTGCACCGCAACCCCAAGGGCCTTTCGGCACGGACCAAGTTCTTCTGGCAGTCGGTGATTGCCGGTGTCGTGGCTGTGGTGCTGCTGCATCTGGCGGCAACTCCGGCGGAAACGGAACTCATCGTGCCATTTTTCAAGACGGTGGCCTTGCCGCTCGGCGGCTTCGGCTTTGTCGTGCTGACCTATTTCGTGATTGTGGGCACCAGCAATGCCGTCAACCTCACGGATGGCCTGGACGGGCTCGCCATCATGCCCACGGCCATGATTTCCGGAGCCCTGGCCGTGTTTGCCTATGTGGCGGGCAACAAGGTGTTCGCGCTGTACCTGGCATTCCCCAGTATTCCGGGAGCCGGTGAGCTGGTGGTGTTTTGCGCGGCCATGACGGGAGCGGGACTGGGTTTTCTGTGGTTCAACGCCTATCCCGCCGAGGTGTTCATGGGAGACGTGGGCGCCCTTGCCCTGGGTGCTGCCCTGGGTCTGGTGGCCGTCATCGTGCGCCAGGAAATTGTCCTGTTCGTGATGGGCGGGGTGTTTGTTCTGGAAACCCTGTCCGTGGTGTTGCAGGTCGCTTCCTTCAAGCTCACGGGCAATCGCATATTCCGGATGGCCCCAGTCCACCACCATTTTGAATTGAAAGGCTGGAAAGAAAATCAGGTGGTGGTGCGCTTCTGGATCATCACCATCATTCTGGTCCTGGCCGGATTGTCGACCCTCAAGTTGCGATGAACAGCCTGAAAGAAGCCGTCTACCCGGCCACCCTGAAAAACCGCCCGGTCCTGGTTCTGGGTTTGGGCGACACGGGTATTGCCACGGTGCGCTGGTTGCGCGCCCAGGGTGCGCAGGTGACCGTGGCCGACACGCGTCGGGAGCCTCCCCATGCCGAGCTTCTGTTGCGTGAGTTACCGGATGTCCTGCTGTTTACGGGCCCCTTCGAGCGCGCGGTTTTCGAAGGCAAGGACCTGATCGTGGCCAGCCCCGGCGTCCCGTTGAGTGAGCCTGAAGTGGCAGCTGCCCTGGCGCGGGGCCAGGATGTGGTGGGGGACGTAGAACTGTTTGCGCGCACGGTCCAGTCATTGCCCAGCCCGCCTCGCGTGGTGGCGATCACGGGGGCGAACGGCAAGACCACGGTGACCACCATGGTGGGGGAAATGGTGCATGCCGCGGGAATTTCCACGGCAGTCATTGGCAATATCGGAACGCCGGTGCTTTCGGCACTCGGCGTCGGGCGGCCGGCAGAAGTGTACGTGCTGGAACTTTCGAGCTTCCAGCTGGAGACCACGCATTCCCTGCATCTTCGCGCTGCCACGGTACTCAATGTGACGGAAGACCACATGGATCGCTATCCCGATATGGAAGCGTATTCGGCGGCCAAGGCGCGCATTTTCGCGCATTGCAAACAGCGCGTGGTCAACCGGGAAGATCCCCGCTCTCTGGCCATGGCCGTACCGGGCAGCGTGACTTTCGGGCTTGATGCGCCGACGACGGAGCGGGACTGGGGGCTCTCGCCGGAAGGCTGGATTTGTTGCGGCAGCCTGCCCGTGATGACCCTTTCGGATCTGCCATTGAGCGGGCGGCACAATGCGGCAAACGCCATGGCTGCCCTGGCCCTTTGCGATGCCCTGGACGTGCCGCGCGCCGATGCAGTACGCGCATTGCGCGCTTTCAGGGGGTTGCCCCACCGCGTCGAGCCGGTAGCCGAAGCGGGCGGCGTGACCTATTACGACGATTCCAAGGGCACCAACGTCGGTGCCACCCTGGCTGCCTTGGGAGGCATGGCGCAACCCGTGGTCCTGATCGCCGGAGGCGATGGCAAAGGGCAGGACTTTGCTCCGTTGCGTCCGGTGTTGGCAGCCCATGCCCGCGCGCTGGTGCTGATCGGGCGCGATGGGCCGCTCATTGAAGAAGCGGTTGCCGGAAGCGGCGTGCCGACTGTGCGTGCCGCAGACATGCCGGATGCCGTGCGCCTTGCGGCCAAGCTGGCGCAGCCCGGAGACGTGGTGCTGATGTCGCCGGCCTGTGCCAGCTTCGACATGTTCGACAATTATCTTCATCGTGCGCAGGTTTTCGTGACGGCAGTGAAGGCACTCCCCGGTGTGCGGGAGGTGACGGCATGAAGCCTTTTTCCACACCACGCCTGCTGCGATCCGAATACGACATGACCCTGTTGTGGACGATTTTCGCGCTCCTCGCCATTGGGGTGGTGATGGTGTACTCGGCTTCGATCGCATCGGCCGAAGCAGATCGCCATACCGGGTACCGTTCGACCTACTTTTTCATACGTCAGTTGGTCTATGTGGCTGCGGCCCTGGTGGCAGGATTTGCGGCTTTCCAGGTGCGCATTGAACAGTGGCAGAAATACGCGCCGCTGCTTTTCGGCATGGGGCTTGCGGGGCTCATCCTGGTCCTGATACCGGGGCTTGGAAAGGAGGTCAATGGCAGCCGGCGCTGGTTGTCGCTGGTCGTGCTCAACCTGCAGCCTTCCGAGTTCATGAAATTCTTCGTCGTGCTCTACGCCGCGGACTACACGGTGCGGAAGGCGGCGTTCATGCACAGCTTCAAGAAGGGTTTTGTCCCGATGTTCATCGTGATGTTCCTCGTGGGGTTTTTGCTGCTGCGGGAACCGGATTTCGGAGCTCTGGCCGTGATGACGGCAATCGCTGCCGCAATACTCTTTCTTGGGGGGCTCAACTGGCGCTTGTTCGTGGTGCTCATGGCAGTGCTTTCGGTCGGTTTCGTGCTGCTTGTGGTGCTTTCCCCGTACCGGTTCAATCGCCTGATCTGGTTCTGGAATCCGTGGGCTGATCCGTTCGGCAAGGGCTATCAGCTGACCCATGCCCTGATCGCCTTTGGCCGTGGCGGCTGGTTCGGCGTCGGCCTTGGCGGCAGCGTTGAAAAACAGCTGTACCTGCCGGAAGCGCATACCGATTTCCTCATGGCGGTGATCGCCGAGGAGCTGGGGTTCATTGGCGTCATCGCCACCATCGCCCTGTTCGTGTTCCTGGTGTGGCGCGCCTTTTCCATCGGCAATCGCGCCGCGTCCATGGAACGATATTTTTCGGCACTGACGGCCCAGGGCATCGGCGTCTGGTTTGCGGTGCAGACCGTGGTCAACATGGGCGTCAACATGGGCATGCTGCCCACCAAGGGGCTGACCTTGCCGCTCCTGAGCTATGGCGGCAGCGGCATTGTGGCCAACGTTCTGGCGCTGGCCGTGCTGTTGCGGATCGATTTCGAATCGCGCCAGATGATGCGGGGGAGAGCGCCATGAAGCGCACGGCCCTGATCATGGCTGGGGGTACGGGAGGCCACGTGTTTCCGGCGCTCGCCCTGGCCCGCCTGCTGAGAACGGATGGATGGCGCGTGGTTTGGCTCGGTACGAAGCAGGGCATGGAAGCGCGACTCGTCCCCCAGCAGGGATTTGTGCTTGAGACCGTGGCCATGGGAGGGCTGCGCGGCAAAGGCGTGTGGCGCATCCTGAGTGCCCCCTGGATGGTGGCTGTCGCCTGCCTGCAAAGCGTGGCCATCCTGCTGCGCCAGCGGCCTGACGTGGTGGTGGGCTTTGGCGGATTCGCGTCGTTTCCCGGCGGGCTGTCGGCCGCCTTGCTCAAAAAACCGCTGGTCCTGCATGAGCAGAATGCCGTGGCCGGACTTTCAAACCGGGTGCTGGCACGCTTGGCGCGCCGGGTTTTCGAAGGATTTCCCGGGTCGTTCAAGGCCCCGTCCGCTCACCCGCTGGCGCGCATGCTTGGCGTGCCCCGCGATGTGCGCTGGGTGGGCAATCCCGTGCGTCCGGAAATCCAGGAACTGCCGCCGCCGGCGGTACGTTTTGCCGGGCGCAGCGGCGTGCTGAAGATTCTGGTGCTGGGAGGCAGCCAGGGGGCTTCGGCGCTCAACGCGCTCATTCCTCGCGCCTTGGCGCTGATTCCTTTGCAAGAACGTCCTGAAGTGGTTCACCAGGGCGGGGCGCGGATGATGACGGCGCTTCAGGAAGCTTACCGGGAACACGACGTGACGGGAGAACTTCGGCCCTTCATTGACGACATGGCGGCGGCTTATGCCCGTTGCGACCTCGTGATTTGTCGTGCCGGCGCCCTTACCGTGGCTGAACTGTCGGCTGCGGGAATCGGCAGTCTGCTGGTTCCCTATCCGCATGCCGTGGACGACCACCAGACGGCCAACGCCCGTTTCATGGAAGCGCATGGCGCGGCCTATCTCATGCCGCAATTCCGCCTGGATCCGGAACATCTTGCCCGCTGGCTGCGCGAAGCGACCCGCGAAGGGCTCCTGGCCATGGCCGAGGCCGCGCGTGCGCTGGCAAAACCGCAGGCAACCTCATCTGTGGCTGCCGCTTGCAGGGAGTTCGCCGCATGAAACACAAGGTCCAGCACGTGCATTTTGTCGGGATCGGGGGTTCCGGAATGAGCGGCATCGCTGAAGTGCTGCTTAATCTGGGTTACGAGGTGAGCGGCTCCGACCTGGGCAGCAATGCGGCCACCGTACGCCTTGCCGGACTCGGCGCCGTCATCTGGAAAGGACATGACGCTGCCCATGTTGAAGGTGCTGATGCCGTCGTGGTGTCGACGGCCGTCACGGGCGACAACCCCGAAGTGGTGGCTGCACGCGCCGCGCGCATTCCCGTGGTGCCGCGCGCCACGATGCTGGCTGAACTGATGCGCCTCAAAAAGGGCATTGCGGTTGCCGGAACCCACGGCAAAACCACCACCACCAGCCTGATTGCCAGCGTGCTGGCCGAAGCGGGCCTTGATCCCACATTCGTGATTGGCGGGCGCCTCAACAGTGCGGGCAGCCACGCGGCTTTGGGCAGCGGCGAGTTCATCGTGGCCGAAGCTGACGAGTCCGATGCCTCGTTCCTGGTGCTGCAACCGGTCATGGCGGTCGTGACCAACATCGATGCCGACCACATGGAGACTTATGGCCATGATTTCGGGCGCCTCAAGTCGGCCTTCGTGGAGTTTCTCGAACATCTGCCTTTTTACGGCGTGGCAGTCCTGTGCACGGATGATCCGGTGGTCAGGGAAATCCTTCCACGCGTCAGCAAGCCGGTCGTCACTTACGGTTTTTCCCCTGAAGCAAACGTGCGGGCAGTGGACGTGGAGGCGGAAAGCGGGCGCATGCGTTTCGGAGTGGAACTGCACGCGGACCGGGCCCAGCCCATGGCGCGCCGGCTCGAAGTGGTGCTGAATCTGCCCGGCCGGCACAACGTGCTCAATGCGCTGGCTGCCATCAGCGTTGCGGTGGAACTGGGCGCCCCCTATCCGGCCATCATCAAGGCCCTGGAAAAATTCAACGGCGTGGCTCGCCGGTTCCAGCGCTATGGCGACTTGCCATTGCCCGGCGGCGGGCATTTCACGCTGGTGGACGATTATGGCCACCATCCCGTGGAAATGCAGGCGACCCTGAGCGCCGCGCGCGGGGCTTTCCCGGGCAGGCGGCTGGTGCTGGCATTCCAGCCTCACCGCTACACGCGCACACGCGACTGCTTTGACGGTTTCATCCAGGTTCTTTCTTCGGTGGACCGCCTGGTCCTGGCGCCTGTATACGCGGCAGGCGAACCGCCTGTCAGCGGCGCAGACAGCCTGGCACTTGCCGCGGCGCTGCGGAAAGCAGGAGTCGGGGAGCCCCTTTATGTGGAAAACAGCGCAGACCTGGCGCAGCGCGTGCTGGACGTGCTGGCGCCCCAGGATGTGCTGATCACCATGGGCGCGGGCAGCATCGGCCAGTTGCCGGCCCAGTTGGTGGCGCTGGCAGGAGGACGCACATGAGCTGGATCGCTCCCGGTGAGCTGCGTCGCAACGAACCCATGAGCCGCCACGTCAGTTGGCGTGCCGGTGGCCTGGCAGCGCAATGCTATGTGCCGAAAAATCGCGAGGATCTGGTCGATTTCGTGCGTTCACGGGATGCCGGAGAAAAATTGCACGTGGTGGGACTGGGCAGCAACCTGCTGGTTCGCGATGGCGGGCTTGACGCGACGGTGGTGCTGACTCATGGCGCTTTGCGGTCCAGCGCGGTGGCAGGCACCGAAGCACGCGGCACCGTTCTGGAAGTGGAAGCCGGCGTACCCGCGCCCAAGGTGGCTCGTATGGCGGCACGGCTGGGGCTTGCCGGTGCGGAATTCCTGGCGGGCATTCCGGGCACCATGGGTGGCGCGCTTGCCATGAATGCCGGCTGTTACGGAGCGGAAACCTGGGATTACGTGGTTTCGGTCACGACGCTCGACCGCTGCGGGCGCATCCGGGTGCGCACACCGGCGGATTACGACATCGGCTACCGCCACGTGGTCCTGCGCGGTGCCGGTGAAGCGACAGGCGCATGGCCTGAAGGCCAGGCCCCGCTGGAGCCGGATGGCGAGTGGTTTCTGTCAGCTCGCCTGGCATTTCCGGAAGGCTCGAGCGAGAACGCATTGCAGCGCATCCGGGAACTGCTGGCGCGCCGTGTGGCAAGCCAGCCGCTGGGCCAGCCCAATGCCGGTTCCGTGTTTCGCAATCCTGCCGGGGACCACGCAGCCCGCCTGATCGAATCCTGCGGCCTGAAGGGGGAGCGGGAAGGAGGCGCGGAAGTTTCGCGCAAGCACGCCAATTTTATTGTCAACCGGGGTGGTGCCTCAGCCCGGGATATCGAAACCCTGATCCGGAAAATCCAGGAGCGCGTCCTGCAGGAATGCGGCGTATCGCTGGTGACGGAAGTCCGGATCGTGGGGAAGCCGCTTGAAGTGAAGGAGACCGCACAATGACAGTGTTGACGATACCGGGATGGAAGTCATGGGCGCGGCGCGGCCGGCCAGCCCAGGAGCAGGAGGCGCCGGTACGCCTGGGGCGCCGGAAGGGAGCCACCATGGGAACGCGCCGACGCGAAGACCGGTCGCCCACCGGCTTGTGGCTGCCTTCCCTGCGCCATACCGTGGTGCTTGCCGCAAAGTCGGCGGCGGTGGGGTTGGCCCTGCTGCTGGTTCTGGCCCTGATGGGATGGGTGGCGCAACGCCCCATGTTCCAGATCAAGCGGGCTGTCGTGACAGGTGATTTGCAGCAGGTGGACCGAGAACTGGTGGCCAAGCGTGCCAGGACGGTGCGCGGCAATTTCTTCACCGTGGACCTGCAGGCGGCTGCAGCCGAGCTGCGCACCATTCCCTGGGTCCGCTCGGTCCGCCTGCGCAGGCTGTGGCCCAACGGCCTGGAAGTGCAGGTTGAAGAGCAGCATCCCATGGCCCACTGGGGGGATGACGCACTCATCAACGCGCAAGGTGAAGTGTTTGCTGCGGATTACAACGCGGCTTTGCCCCGTTTTGACGGGCCGGCAGGCAGCGGGCCGGAAATGGTCCAGGCGCTGGCGCAATTCGACCGGGAACTGGCGCCCGTGAAGCGCCAGGTGGAAGCGGTGGATCTGTCCGAACGCGGTGCCTGGACGTTGCGTCTCGACAGTGGGGTGACGATTGCCCTGGGCCGGGAAAAAATCCATGAACGCCTGCAACGTTTCGTGGGCGTTTACGGCGTGGTGTTTCAAAACAGTTCGCCCCAGGGGGCCACCGTGGACTTGCGTTATCCAAACGGTTTTGCCCTGCGTGCCGCGGATTTGCGGGGATAGCCCATGATTGCCAAGAATCGTGAAAACCGCAGCCTGATTGTCGCGCTCGACATCGGCACCTCGAAAATCGTGGTGATCGTGGCCGAGGCCTTGCCAGACGGGCAGGGGTTTGAAGTCATCGGGCTGGGGCAGCACCCTTCGCGCGGGCTGCGCCGGGGTGTGGTGGTGAACATCGAATCTACCGTCAACTCCATCCAGCGGGCGCTGGAGGAGGCTGAGTTGATGGCCAACGTCAAGATCCGGGAAGTGATCACCGGCATTGCGGGAAGCCATGTCAAAAGCTTCAACTCGCATGGGATGGTGGCCATCAAGGACAAGGAAGTGGCACCTTCCGATGTGGAACGCGTGCTGGAAACCGCGCGGGCCGTGAGTATTCCCACCGATCAGCAGATCCTGCACATCCTGACCCAGGAGTTCATCATCGACGGGCAGGAAGATGTGCGGGAGCCGGTAGGCATGAGCGGCGTGCGACTGGAAGTCAAGGTGCATATCGTGACGGGGGCCGTATCGGCAGCCCAGAACATCATGAAATGTGTCCGCCGCTGTGGGCTGGAAGTGCGTGACCTGATCCTGCAACCGCTTGCTTCGGCAACGGCCGTCCTGACCGACGACGAAAAAGACCTCGGGGTCTGCCTGGTGGATATCGGAGGCGGAACCACCGACCTCGCGGTTTTCGTGCAGGGCGCCATCCGCCATACCGCGGTCATCCCGATTGCCGGAGACCAGATCACCAACGATATCGCCATGGCCCTGCGGACCCCCACGGCGGCCGCCGAGGAAATCAAGGTGGCCCACGGATGCGCCCTGCGCCAACTGGCGGATGCCGACCAGATGGTGGAGGTTCCCGGGGTGGGAGATCGGGGCTCAAGACAGCTTTCGCGCCATACCCTGGCAGAAGTGATCGAACCGCGGGTGGAGGAGCTGTTTTCGTTGATCCAGGCCGAGCTTCGCCGCAGCGGTTTCGAGGAATTGCTGTCTTCGGGCATCGTCCTGACCGGGGGCACCAGCGCCATGAGCGGCATGCTGGAACTGGGAGAGGAAATATTTCACATGCCGGTGCGGCTGGGCTTGCCCAATTACCGCGGCGGCCTGTCTGAAGTCGTGCGAAGCCCACGTTTTGCTACGGGTATGGGGTTGTTGGTTTCAGGGTTCGAGCAGCATCAAAAGGCGCAGGTTTCCCGTGCCAGCATCGGGTCGCTCGCGCAGCTGGTGGATCGCATGAAAAACTGGTTCAAGAGTGCGTTTTAATTCGGTACTATTCGTCCTGTCGGGAAGGAGAAAAACAACATGGCAAATTTCGAAATTCAGGAGTGCGAAGCCCTCGATGCGGTCATCAAGGTGGTGGGCGTCGGGGGGTGTGGGGGCAATGCCGTGGAACACATGGTCACGGGCGGGGTGTCCGGCGTGGAATTCATTGCCATGAACACCGACAGCCAGGCGCTCAAGCGCAGCAAAGCCAGCAAGCTGCTGCAGCTGGGGGCGGCCCTGACCAAGGGATTGGGCGCCGGAGCCAATCCTGAAATCGGCAGGCAGGCGGCCCTGGCAGACCGGGAACGCATTGCCGAAATGATGGCGGGCGCCGACATGTTGTTCATCACCGCAGGCATGGGCGGAGGCACCGGAACCGGAGCGGCGCCCGTAGTGGCCCAGATTGCCCGGGAAATGGGCATCCTGACCGTGGCCGTGGTGACCAAGCCTTTCAGTTTTGAAGGCCGGCGCATGAAGGCTGCCCAGGAAGGCATCGAACAACTGTCGGAATATGTCGATTCGCTCATCATCATTCCCAATGAAAAGCTGCTGAGTGTCCTGGGGGATGACGTGGGCATGCTGGAAGCCTATCAGGCGGCCAACGACGTGCTGCAGGGTGCGGTCGCCGGCATCGCCGAAGTGATCAACTGTCCGGGCCTGGTCAACGTGGACTTCGCGGACGTGCGCACCGTCATGTCCGAGATGGGCGTGGCCATGATGGGTTCCGCCGCCGCGGCTGGCATCGACCGCGCCAATGTGGCGGCCCAGCAGGCCATAGCCAGCCCGCTGCTGGAGGACGTCAACCTCAACGGGGCGCGCGGTGTGCTGGTCAATATCACGGCCAGCCAGAACATGAAGCTCAAGGAAGTCCATGATGTCATGAACACCATCCGCTCCTTTACCGCTGAAGATGCCACGGTGATTTTCGGCAGCGTGGTGGACGAAGCCATGGGGGATTCCCTGCGCGTCACCATCGTGGCGACTGGTCTGGGCGGTCCCGTGGTGAAGCGGGCTCAGCCTCAGCCGCTCAAAGTGGTGCGAACCGGGACTGACAACGTGGCGCTGGACGTGGACTATGAAACTCTGGATCAGCCTGCCGTGATCCGCCGTGGCCGCAACACCATGGTTGAGGCCATGCGCGATAACGGCATGGATCTTCTTGATATTCCAGCGTTTTTGCGCAAGCAGGCGGACTGAGCCCGGTGCGTGACCCGCATCGAAGGCGTATAATGGCGGTATGTTGAAACAGCGAACCCTCAAAACCGCCGTTCAGACGACCGGGGTGGGATTGCACACCGGAATCAAGGTCGTCCTGAATATCCGGCCGGCTCCCGTGGACAACGGCATCGTGTTCGTGCGTACCGATCTTCCCGGTGCTCCGGCGATCCCTGCGCTGGCGGGCAACGTGACGGATACCCGGCTGTCGACCGTGATCGAAGCGCAAGGCGCCCGGGTGGGCACCATCGAACACCTCATGTCCGCTTTTTCCGGACTGGGCGTGGACAATGCGTTCGTGGATGTTTCCGGACCTGAAGTCCCCATCCTGGATGGCAGTTCCGGACCTTTCGTGTTCCTGATGCAATCTGCGGGACTGGTGGAGCAGGCGGCACTCAAGCGCTACATTAAGGTGGTGAAACCGGTGGAAGTGGTCCAGGGCGACAAGGTGGCCCGTTTTGAACCCTACAACGGTTTCAGGATCACCTACGAGGGTCAGTTTGACCATCCCGCATTCGAAAAAGTCGGTTCATCCGTGACGGTGGACTTCGCCGACACGTCCTATGTGCGCGAAGTGGCTCGGGCACGCACCTTCGGTTTTACCCAGGACGTGGAAATGTTGCGGTCGCAGGGCCTTGCCCTGGGTGGCAGCCTTGAAAACGCCATCGTGATGGATGAGTTCCGGGTACTCAACACCGACGGCTTGCGCTATGCCGACGAATTCCTGCGCCACAAGATTCTGGATGCGGTGGGAGACCTCTACCTGCTGGGGCATCCGTTGATCGGTTCCTTCCTGGGACACAAATCAGGGCATGCGCTCAACAACCAGGCGGCCAGAGCCCTTCTTGCAGACGCATCGGCCTGGGTATGGGTGTCGTTCAGGCCGGGAGACCCAGTTCCTTCCGCATTCATCGAGCCGCTGCCGCTGTCTCAGCCAGCTTTCTGATTCCAATCAAAATCGCTGCAGTTTCAGACGCCTCGCCCCCGTGCCTGCAAGAGGCGCAGCACGGCTGTCCTGAGTGCCGATGGAGGCAGCGCTCCTGCCAGCGACTCGAAATGCGCCAGGGCTTCATCAGGAAGCCCATTGGCCATGCGATGCCGGTTTGGGGGTGACGCCGGCGGGACCATCTGGAACTGCAGGGCTGAAATGTCGGGGCTCAGGCGTTGCAGGTTTTGGATCAGGGTGGGACTCAGCATCCGCAGCTTGGCCGCCACGGCCTGGCTGCTGACCTGAACCTGCAAACGCGACCCTTCCTGCCCGGTAACCTGCACATGAGGGCGAAGTGCGGCCGGCAACGCCTGTTGCAAGGCTTCTTGCAACGGCGCCATGTGTTTCAACCGGGCTTTGAGGGATCCGAAAACCGGATCCCCGCCGATGATGTCCTGCAGTGGCCTCGTACCCATGTGCCCATTTTACAGGAGCACGGCCCCCGGGCCGTACTCTGGTAAAATTACGCTTTTTGCCCGTCAGCCCAACTTGCCATGATCACGGATGTCCTCAAAAAGCTGTTCGGGAGCCGCAACGAACGGTTGCTCAAGCAGTATCGCAAAGTTGTTGCCCAGATCAACGGTCTGGAGCCTGTACTGGCCGCGCTGGACGATGCCGCCCTGCAGGCCAAGACCGCAGAGTTCCGGGGTCGCCTGGAACAGGGCGAGTCGCTGGACGGCCTGCTGCCGGAAGCGTTTGCCGTGATGCGGGAAGCAAGCCGCCGCGTGCTGGGCATGCGCCATTTCGACGTTCAGCTGATCGGTGGCATGGCCTTGCATTACGGAAAAATTTCCGAAATGCGCACGGGAGAAGGTAAAACCCTTGTGGCCACGTTGCCTTCCTACCTCAATGCCTTGACCGGGAAAGGGGTGCACGTGGTGACCGTGAACGATTACCTGGCCCGTCGCGATGCGGAATGGATGGGGCGGGTGCACCGTTTTCTGGGGCTCTCGGTTGGCGTCAACCTGTCGCAGATGGAACGCGAAGACAAGGTGGCGGCCTATGCGGCCGACATCACTTATGGCACCAACAACGAATTCGGCTTTGACTATCTGCGCGACAACATGGTGACCCGGGTTGACGAGCGCGTGCAACGCCGGCTGAACTACGCCATCGTGGACGAGGTGGACTCCATCCTCATCGATGAGGCACGCACGCCGCTCATCATTTCAGGGCAGGCGGAAGACAACACGGAACTTTACCGTCAGATCAACACCCTGATCCCGCGCTTGCATCCCCAGGCTTCCGAGGAAGGCGAAGGGGATTATCATGTGGACCTCAAGGCCCACCAGGTGATGTTGTCCGAAGCGGGTCACGAGCATGCCGAAGCCTTGCTGACCGAAGCAGGACTGCTGCCGCCCGGCGCCAGCCTTTACGATCCGGCCCACATCCTGCTGATGCATCACGTGTATGCCGCGCTGCGCGCGCATGCGCTCTATCACCGTGATCAGCACTATGTGGTGCAAGACGGCGAAATTGTCATCGTGGACGAATTCACCGGGCGCATGATGCCTGGGCGGCGCTGGTCCGAAGGGATACACCAGGCCGTGGAAGCCAAGGAGGGCGTTGGCATCCAGAACGAGTCCCAAACCCTGGCTTCCATCACATTCCAGAATTATTTCCGTCTTTATTCCAAGCTCTCGGGCATGACGGGGACGGCTGATACGGAAGCGTTCGAGTTCCAGCACATCTACGGCCTCGAAACCGTCATCATTCCCACCCACCGGCCCATGGTCCGCGAGGACCGGATGGACCAGGTGTTCCGCAGCGCCCGCGAGAAATTCAACGCGGTGCTTCTGGACGTCCGCGATTGCCATCAGCGCGGGCAGCCCGTCCTGGTGGGTACCGCTTCGATTGAAGCGTCTGAACTGCTGTCGAGCATGTTCCAGGGCGAAAAACTGCCGCACCAGGTGCTGAATGCAAAACAGCATGCGCGCGAAGCGGAAATCGTGGCCCAGGCCGGTCGTCCGGGCGTGATCACCATTGCCACGAACATGGCGGGGCGAGGAACCGACATCGTTCTGGGCGGGAGCCCTGAACCCGAAATCCAGGCGCTGCAGGAAGATGAAAGCCTGTCGGAAAGCGAACGGGCCAACCGCATCCAGGAAGTCAGGGACCGCTGGAAACAACTGCACGATCAGGTTCTGGCGGCAGGTGGACTGCACATCATCGGTTCGGAGCGACACGAATCCCGGCGCATCGACAACCAGTTGCGCGGACGCTCCGGACGCCAGGGCGACCCAGGTTCCAGCCGGTTTTATTTGTCGCTCGAGGATCCGCTGCTGAAGATCTTCGCTTCGGACCGGGTGGCGGCCATCATGGACCGCCTGAAAATGCCCGAAGGGGAAGCCATCGAGCATCCGTGGGTGACGCGCGCCATCGAAAATGCCCAGCGCAAGGTGGAAGCGCGAAACTTCGACATCCGCAAGCAGCTGCTGGAGTATGACGATGTGGCAAATGACCAGCGCAAGGTCATTTATCAGCAGCGCAATGAACTGCTTGAGGCGCACGAGATTTCGGACACCATTCGCGCCATGCGCAACGATGTTCTGGAGACGGAATTCCGGACTGCAATTCCTCCGGAAACAGCGGAAGAACAGTGGGACCTGGACGGTCTTGCACGTGTCCTGGCCCAGGACTATCGCCTCGACTGCCCGGTGCGCCAGTGGCTTTCGGACGAGCCGACGCTTGACGAAGACAGTCTGCTCGAGCGCATCCGGAACAAGGCTGAAGACGCCTACCAGGGCAAGTTTTCGGTGGTGGACCCGCAAGCACTTCAGGGTTACGAACGTGCCGTGATGCTGCAGTCCATCGACAGCCATTGGCGCGAGCACCTGGCGGCCCTGGACCATCTGCGTCAGGGCATCCATTTGCGGGGATATGCGCAGAAAAACCCCAAGCAGGAATACAAGCGCGAAGCGTTTGAGTTGTTCGCGGCCATGCTGGATACCATCCGCCGTGAGGTGACCCGCATCCTGTGCATCGTGGAGGTCCAGACCCCGGAAGCGATGGAAAGTGTGGCGGAAGAATCAATACCGGCACCGGCCAACGTGCGTTACCATCATGCCGACTACGACCAGGCCTTGGCCGACGATGAGGCGGCTGCGTCATCCGACACGCAACCGCATCGGCGCGACATACCCAAGGTCGGCCGCAACGATCCTTGCCCTTGCGGGTCAGGCAAAAAATACAAGCATTGTCACGGACGACTCAACTGAGGAATTGGACATGCCGGTCCGCCTGGAAGCTCCCGATCCCGCGCAACTGCACCCCGTTCCCGGCGTTTTGCTGGGGCCCGTGGCTGCCGGAATCCGCAAGGCCGGACGGCGCGACCTGTTGCTGGTGACATTGCCATCCGGCAGCCGTGTCGGGGCCGTCTTCACACGCAACCGTTTTTGCGCGGCGCCGGTGCAGGTGTGTCGCGAGCATCTGCAACGCATGGCACCCCGCGCACTGATCATCAATACCGGCTGCGCCAATGCGGGAACCGGTGAGCCCGGGCTCGCCGATGCGCGCGCCACCTGCAATGCCGTGGCCGGACAACTGGGCATTCCTCCTGAAGCGGTATTGCCGTTCTCCACTGGCGTGATCCTGGAACGTTTGCCTATGGATCGACTGCTGTCAGGCATCGAACCGGCGCGCGCAGCATTGCAGCCCGACCAGTGGGGTGCAGCTGCGGAGGCCATCATGACCACCGACACCGTGCCCAAGGCCGCTTCGCGCAAGCTGGTAGTGGACGGGCAGACGGTGGTGGTGACCGGCATTTCCAAGGGGGCCGGCATGATCCGGCCGAACATGGCGACCATGCTGGGCTTCATTGCCACGGATGCCGCCATCCGACCTGAACTCCTGCAGCAGCTGACCGAAGAGGCCGCCAACCTGTCATTCAACCGCATCACGGTGGATGGGGACACGTCCACCAATGATTCTTTTGTGGTCATGGCCACAGGCGTTGCGGGTCATGCGGAAATTGCTGATGCGGGCAGCGAGTCCTACCGTGCATTGCGCGAAGGGGTGGTGGCCGTCGCCACCGAACTGGCGCAGGCGATCGTACGCGATGGCGAAGGGGCCACCAAATTCATCACGGTCAAGGTGGAAGAGGGCGTTGATGAAGAAGAATGCCTGAAGGTCGCCTATGCGATCAGCCATTCACCCCTGGTCAAGACCGCGTTTTTCGCGTCGGACCCCAACCTGGGCCGCATTCTGGCGGCTGTCGGCTACGCCGGCATCGACGATCTGGATGTATCCGGCATCCGGCTCTATCTGGATGACGTCCTGGTTTCCGAACAGGGCGGACGGGCAGCCACTTACCGGGAGGCGGATGGCCAGCGCGTCATGAAGCAGCCTGAAATCACCATTCGCGTCGCATTGGGCCGGGGAAAAGCCGAAGCCACGGTCTGGACCTGCGATTTTTCCTACGATTACGTCCGGATCAACGCCGACTATCGCAGCTAGGATCATGGAAACCGGCCTCGAAAAGCTGATGGTTCGTGCCGAAGCGCTGCTGGACCGGATCGAGGCCTGGCTGCCTTCGCCTTCACCGAAAATGGACTGGGATGCTGCCGTGGCCTGGCGTTGGCGCCGCCAGGGCAACAAAGGCTGGCTGCAGCCCGTCGTCCATCCCCATGCCATCCGCCTGGATGATCTGTGCGACATCGATGACCAGAAGCGCCGCGTCACTGAAAATACCCGCCAGTTCGTGGCCGGAAAGCCGGCCAACAACGTGCTTCTGACCGGCGCGCGCGGCACTGGGAAGTCTTCGTTGATCAAGGCCATGCTGACGGAATTTTCCGGACAGGGGCTTCGTGTCATCGAAATCGAAAAGGATCACCTGGTGGATCTGCCCGAAGTGATGGAATGCATTGCGCAGCGTCCCGAACGATTCATCCTGTTTTGCGACGATCTCTCCTTCGAAACCGGCGAAGCCCATTACAAGGCCCTCAAGACGGTGCTGGATGGATCGCTGGCCGCGCCTTCCGAGCATGTCCTGGTCTACGCCACGAGCAACCGTCGTCACCTGATGCCCGAATTTTTTTCGGAAAACCAGGAAACCCGTCATCGCGACGGGGAAATTCATCCGGGCGAAACGGTTGAGGAAAAAATATCCCTGTCCGATCGGTTCGGACTCTGGGTGTCCTTCTATCCTTTCGATCAGGAAGCCTACCTCGAAATCGCCAAGCACTGGGTTGGCGTATTGGGCGGGCAGCTGGCCGACCCCGAACATTTCCGGCTTGAAGCGTTGCAATGGGCACTGCTGCGTGGATCCCGCAGCGGTCGTTCCGCCTGGCACTTCGCTCGCGACTGGGTGGGGCGTCAAGGCATGCCCCGTTTGCCGTGAACCGCATCGACGTCGTTGCGGCGGTGCTGGTGGACCGTCTGGGACGTTATTTGCTTGCCCGGCGGCCGGAAGGAAAGCCTTATGCCGGCTATTGGGAATTTCCGGGCGGGAAAGTGGAACCTGAAGAAACGTTGCAGGCCGCCTTGGCGCGGGAGTTGCGCGAAGAGCTGGGCATTGAGGTGCGGCGGGCCTTTCCCTGGATCACCCGCCATTTCGACTATCCCCACGCTTGTGTGCGGCTGCATTTTTTTCGTGTCGTGGCCTGGGACGGGACCCCTCAGCCGCTGGAAGACCAGAGCCTGGCCTGGCAAGGGCCGGGCTGCGAAACCGTAGCCCCCATGCTGCCGGCCAATGCCCCGGTGCTGCGTGCCGCGGAGCTGCCGGTGGTCTATGGCATCACCAACGGATCCGAAGTGGGCGAGCCCACTTTGCTGGAGGGCCTGGAACGTGCCTTCTTCCGCGGATTGCGGCTGGTGCAGGTGCGCGAGAAAGACTTGCCGTCCGACCTGCTGTTCAAGCTGACTGACAAAGTGGTGCGTGCTGCCCGGCCTTGGCATGCAAGGGTTCTGGTCAACGGGGACGTGGAAGTGGCAAAAGCTGCAGGTGCGGACGGCGTGCATCTGACGTCGCGACAGTTGGCCGATCTCGGTCAGCGTCCCGACCTGCCGCTGGTGGCGGCTTCATGCCACGACGAAGCCGAACTGCAGCGTGCGGAGCAACTGGGTGTCGACTTTGCCGTACTGGGTTCAATCGCGCCCACGGTGTCCCACCCGGAACGAACCCCTCTCGGGTTCCGTTACCTGGCGCGTGTTCTGGAAGATTGCTCCCTGCCTGTGCTGGGCATCGGTGGACTGGGGCTTGGGGAACTGGAAACTGCCTGGGAAGCGGGCGCGCACGGGATTGCGTCCATGCGCGCCGTGTGGGCGGGTGACGCGCCCATTCCCTCGCGCTTCCGTCTTCAGTCGAGCGACTGAGGCCAGCGGTAAAAATAGGGCTCGGTCGGATCGGGGCGGGTGCGAAAGCGCTTGTGGCTCCAGAAATACTGCTCGGGAAAACGCCGGGCCTGGCTTTCGATGAAAGCATTCATGCGGCGCACGTCCGCATCCAGATCCCCGCTCGGGAAATGGTCCCAAGCCGGAAAGAATTCCACTTCATAACCCTGGCAGTGCGGCAGTTGCCGGCATATGCAGGGAATGACCACCGCGCCGGTCATGCGCGCAAGCCAGGGCAAGGTGGGCACTGTGGCGGCCGGGATGCCGAAGAAAGGCGAAAAGATCGAATCCCGGTCGCCGAAATCCATGTCCGGCAGGAAATAAAGGTGCCGTCCGTCCTGGATTGCCCGGATCAGGGGGCGCAGGCCTTTTTTTCGTTCCAGCATCACCACATCTCCCAGCCGGTCGCGCGCCTCGCGGATATGGCGGTCGATCAGCGGGTTTTTGTGGGGAGTGAAAAAACCCACGCCGCGAAACTTCATACCCATGCGCGCGCCTTGCATTTCCAGTCCCACCAGGTGCGGCGTCAGAAAGATGACGGGACGTCCGCCGGCTTCCGCATGTTCGAGATGCTTGAAACGCACCAGCTGTTCGATGCGCGACTTGGGTGACCACCACAAGATGCCGAGTTCCAGCACGCTTCGAATCAGGGCGGCAAGATGGCGCCGGGCGAGCTGCAGCCGTTGGGCTGCTGTCCATTCGGGAAAACAGACATGCAGATTGATGAGCGTGGTGCGCGCAAAGCGGGTGTGTACGGCGATTGCCGCCAGCACGCTGGCCAGTGCTTCCAGTATCCGCAGCGGAACAAAGTGGAGTAGCCAGAGTATGGCAAGGCCCAGACGTGTTCCCATGCCCGCAAGCCCTAGCCGAGGGGGACCGGATAGGGGAGCGGCAGGGGCTCCAGGGAGGGGCCGCCCGCTTCTCCCAGGTGCAGGGGGCCAGCGGCCAGGGCTTCCAGCTGAACCACGGCCAGCAGTTCGGTGCCTTCATCGGTGGGGGCTGTGAGAGCCACTTTTCCGGCAGGTGCAGCAGGGTCCGGCCCATACAGCGGCTGACCGATTTCCGCTCGTCCGGCTGAGCGAAAGCGCAGCAGGCGACGTTTGGTTTTTCCCAGGTAATGGGTGCGCGCCACGATTTCCTGCCCGGTATAGCATCCTTTTTTGAAGCTGATGCCGCCGATCAGGTCCCAGTTGAGCATTTGGGGAACCCACTCGTCCTGGGTTGCGGTACGGATTTCCGCAACCCCGTCACGCACGGCGGCACGGATCCAGTCTTCGGGGGTGCCCAGAGCCATCCATTCCGAAAGCCGGGTTCGCCAGCGATCCGCCTGAGCGGCTGGCACGACCAGCAACAGGCGTTCCGGGGACAAGGTCACCCGCATGATCTCCGACTGTCTGTCGTGCCGGCCGGCGGGCGGTGCCGAAGGGCAGCCCACCGCCTCCCAGAAGCCGGCGTCGGGTGTGCCGCACAGTCCGAAGCGCGCCCAGGCAGCACGGGCGTCTTCCAGCGTCACGCGAGAGCGCAGGACATACATGCGCAGGCGGCGCAGGGCGGCGTCTGCCAGTTCGTCCGGGGCGTCGAGCCAAATATCCCGGTCCTGTTTCCAGAGCAGAAAGCTGGCCAGCATCCGGCCTTTGGGGGAGCAGTGGGCAGCCCACAAGACGCGGTCGGGATCCAGCGCGGCCACGTCCTGGGTCAGTTGCCCCTGCAGGAAAGCCTGGGCGTCATCCCCGGTTGCCCGGATCAAGGTGCGGCCGGTCAGATCGACCCAGCGGGGGGAAGCGATCAATTCATTCATCTCGTGCGTTTGTTCAGGCAGATTGGGCGCTGCATGGCCGTCATGATGACATATTTGCGGAGGACATCCCATGGACCGTGCAGGTTTTTCCGGGGTAGTGCGCCTGCAGCACGGGCCGTCCCGCTTGCTGGCGGCCACGCTCATTGCGGGGCACATGGTGGGAGCTGCCGGACTGCTGCTCCTCAAATGGGACGCTGCCTGGCTCAGGCTGGTGCTGCTGGCCCTGGGTCTTTCGCTGATCCTCGGGTTGCGCCGCGAAGCCTGGCGCTGCGCCATGGGTTCGGTGACGCAACTGGTCGTGCACGGTGGCGGTCGTGTGCTGCTGGTTCGGCGTGACGGCCGCCGGATTGAAGGAGTGCTGGTGTCCGGCAGCTTCGTGGCGCCGTTTCTGATCATTTTGCGCTGGCGGCCGCCAGCAGGCGGCCGCATACGCCATGTCACCGTGGCGGCAGACGGTACCGATGCCCAGGGGCACCGCCTGCTGCGGGTTTTGCTCCGGCATCCGTTATAATGGCAGGCTTCCTTACAGT
>JAGWTQ010000024.1 GCA_028868905.1 Betaproteobacteria bacterium | reverse complement strand
GCGGCCGCGGCCAACAACCTGGCAAGCCCGTCCTCCGTGGCGCGCGCCTTGTTTGGAGGGGCCACCCATATCGAGCGGGTGGACCTGCTGGTCCAGGCCATCGCCAGGTCCAAGGGACTTCAGCTCTCTGAACTGGATGCGGTCGTTGCGCTCGTCAACAGCAAACTGGAGTCAAACCGGACCGCCCACCAGAGACCTCAGGCCGCCTGACGTTTTTCAGCTGAAAGGACTGGATCCACGATTGGCCTGCCCCGTGCAGGCCAATCGTTTTGATGCACCACAATGGCAAGCCGGCTTGCCATAAAACGCACCCTGTTGCACCTCCTGTGAACCTGGCCATCGTGCAGAATGCCCCCCCCACGCTCGGAGTGATATCTGTAACAGATTGAATCAAATCAAATTATTCAATTCGAAATGTTTGTAACCAAAAGTTGGCACGGTTATCGCTAGATACCCGGTGAAGGCGGCGATCTCACGGTCTCGCAACAGTTGAAACCGGGGCAGGAGCGCCGGGCAGTCGGGGATGAAGGGTTCAAGGCAAGGGGGCAATCATGGCAAAAATGAACGTTGTGATCCTGGTTTTGGCTATCTTTTTCGCCAGCGTGTTGACTGGCGTCGCGTACGGAAAGCACAGCAGGAATCTGAAGCTGGCCCGCTCCGGGCTGACGGGCCAGCCCGCTTCGGTCATGCAGGCGTGCGTTTCCGTGCCCGACGACGAATCGGAGGAAGAATCGAGCTGTCCTGCCGTTGCTTCCGTATTCGATCCGTGAGTTGACCGGGCGGCGACGGCCTGACACATCCCGTGCGGTTCAACGACCGTGCGGCTGACAGACTCTGCACACGTGATGAGCCATGAATATTGAACGTTTTCCGGTACGCATTGACGTTGCCAGCTGTGCAGAAAAAATCAAGGTTGCCGCCGCGGCGTTTCCGATGGGCGTGATGGCACACATCAACAGCCAGGCGAACTGCGCAACTATGGGGTATGCGGCTGCGCCGGACCAGATTCTGGAAATATTCCGGCCGGACTATGCCGTAAAAATCTGGTCTGTCGAAAGACAGGCCGGGTTGGATATCCCGATCCGCATTCACCTCAGCGAGTACGAAGGAAAAACCTGGGTGGCCTATCGGCTGCCCACTTCCGTGTTCCGGCCCTGGAACAATCGCGACCTTCATTCCATTGGCGTGGAACTGGATTTCATTTTTTTGCGCCTGCTGTCCGCACTCGATGACGTGAGGGTGTAGCACCGCGCCGCAAGCCGCATGCGCGGCCCTTCTGCGGCTATAATTCCACCCTTGATGATCGAACGCCTTGCCAATCCTTATCTCATTCTGACGCTTACGGCGCTGTTCTGGTCCAGCAACATGGTGGTTGGCCGGGCTTTCAGCACGGAAGTCCCTCCGTTCGCCTTTGCCTTTGGACGCTGGACCGTGGCCGCCCTGTTCGTCCTTCCGCTGGCGCGGCCCTACCTGAAGGACCAGTGGCCGCAGTTGCGCCAGGGCTGGCGCACGCTCGTGATCCTGGGGCTGCTGGGTATCGGAGGCTACAACACGCTGGCCTACCTGGGACTGCAATACACCACGGCCACCAATGCCGCCCTCCTCAATTCCTTCATTCCCATCGCCACCATTGCACTTTCCTGGGCGTTTTTCGGAAAACGCCTGAACCTCGTGGAAAGTCTGGGGGTCCTGATTTCGTTTGCGGGGGTCATGACCATCGTGGGACGAGGCAGCCTGACTGCGCTTGCAGGGCTGCATCTCAATATCGGGGACATGTGGCTGCTGCTTGCCGTGCTGGATTGGGCGCTCTATACGATCGCGCTCAGCTGGAGGCCGGCGGGCGTTCATCCCATGCTGATGCTGGCAGCCATGATTCTGATCGGCCTTGCGGCCCTGGCCCCTGCCACCCTCTGGGAAATGGAACGTGGCCGGCACGCCAACTTCACACCGGGCTCCCTGGCCGCCATCGCCTACGTGGGGATATTTCCCGGCTTCCTGAGCTACGTGTTCTATAACCGGGGGGTGGCGGCCATCGGCGCCAGCAAAGCCAGCCTGTTCATTCACCTCATGCCGGTCTTTGGCACCCTGCTCGCGGCCCTGTTTCTGGCTGAAACTCCCCGGAGTTATCACTTCCTCGGCATCGCCCTCATCTTCGCAGGCATCGGCCTGACGATGACGCAACGCAACCGCTAACCCTCCTGCTTCGTCACAGCGCCGCCGGCGTGTAGGGCTTCCCCAACGCTTCAGCCACGGCACGACAGGTGATTTTTCCCTGGTGGACATTGAGTCCGGCAAACAGATGCGGATCATCGCGACAAGCTTGCCGCCAGCCTTTGTCCGCCAGGGCCAGCACGAACGGCAACGTGGCATGGTTGAGGGCAAAGGCCGATGTGCGCGGCACGGCCCCCGGCATGTTGGCCACCGCATAATGAATGATGCCGTCCACCTCAAATACCGGGTCCTGGTGGGTGGTGGGGTGCGATGTTTCGAAACACCCCCCCTGGTCGATGGCGATATCCACCAGCACCACGCCGGGCTGCATGGACGCCAGATGCTCGCGCCGCACCAGTTTTGGCGTGGTGGCACCGGGAATGAGGACCGCGCCGATGACCAGATCGGCCCGCGCAATCGCCTCTTCGATGGCATCCGCCGTGGAATACACCGTGCGCATGCAGCTGCCGTAAAGATCGTCCAGCCGTCGCAGCTTGCTCAGCGAGCGGTCGAACACGGTGACCTGTGCGCCCAGCCCTGCTGCCGTACGGGCAGCCTGGGCTCCGGCAGTCCCGGCCCCCAGCACCACCACGCGCGCTGAAGGGGCACCGGGAACCCCGGACAGCAAAATGCCCCGGCGTCCCCAGGGTTTTTGCAAATAGGTCGCCCCCACCTGAATCGACATGCGCCCGGCCACTTCGCTCATGGGGGCAAGCAACGGCAAGCCCCCGCTGGCATCGGTGACCGTTTCGTAGGCAATGGCCGTGGCGCCTGATGCCTGCAGCAGCTCTGTCTGCCGGGGATCGGGTGCCAGGTGCAGGTACGTGAACAGAACCTGGTCTTCGCGCAGCAGGGCGCATTCCCGGGGTTGAGGCTCCTTCACTTTCACCACCAGTTCGGCGAATTCGAAAACGGACGCTGCATCGGGAACGATGTGCCCGCCCGCCTTCCGGTAGTCCCCGTCTTCACAGCCGATCCCCAGTCCGGCGCCTGTTTCCACTGCCACCTCGTGACCGCGCATCACCGCTTCGCGCACCGCGTCCGGCGTCATCCCGACCCGGTATTCGTGAACCTTGATTTCCCTGGGAACGCCGATACGCATGATTGCCCAACCTCCTGCAAAAACGATACACGCTTAAAGAGTCCTTTGCAGAAAGCCGTCTGTTGCTATACTTGAAAGCTTGAACAGGCCGCACTTGGAAACAATAGCAACAAAAACCCTTCCTTTTGTAAGGCAACTGTCATGTCCAATGGGTCACCCCGACGCTTCAATGCGCTGGGACTTTTTTGGCCAGCCACCTTCAAGCCCGCTCCTGGAAACGACCAGGACCAGGCTCTGGTACGTTTTTGCCTCACTCTAGCCTTCGCCCTTTCTGTCATCGTGCTGCAATGGAAGGGAGAAGCAATCTACAACGTCTGGTGGGCAATACTGGCCTACGGGCTCTTTGCCTATATCTGGATCTGGATTACCGGTTGCAACTTGATGCCTTTTGCCTGGCGCTTGCATATTGGGCTAGTGCTGGACAACGTGCTACTTGCCCTCGCTTTCTATTTGGGGGGCAGTTTTTTCAGCCTGGCCAGTTGGTCTCCAGCCGCTGCCGCCATTGGGTATGGCCTGCGTTTCGGCTCCCGCTACACGTTCTATTCAGTTACTCTGGGCATCCTATGTACGGGCTGTGCACTGCTCTGGTCGCCTTACTGGAGCCAGCAACCCCTGTTTTCCACCAGCATCCTGATCACCTTGTTCGTCATACCGAGTTACGCCGTTCGCCTTTCCAAACAAATGACCATCACCCAGCATGAGCTGGAACGCAAAGCGGCCGTTCTGGAAACAACCAGCCGCACTGACGCCCTCACGGGGCTCATCAACCGCCGCGGCCTGCTTGAATTGCTGACGGACCATCTGCAGGCGTTGCCTCATGCCGCTCATCCCAGCGCCTTGCTTTTTATCGACCTCGATGACTTCAAGGCCATCAACGATGCGGTCGGCCACATCGCGGGCGATCTCGCGCTCAAATCGGCTGCGGAACACCTGGTGAGCTGCCTGCGCCCCGACGATTACATTTCGCGCCTGGGCGGCGACGAATTCGTGGTGCTGATCCCACGCATCGTGACGGAGCGCGAGGCCTACAACGTTTCAATGCGCATCCTGGAACAGTTTCACACCATCACGATTCCGGGCTCGCCCGATCCGGGTCTCAGTGCCAGCATCGGCATCTGCCAGCTGCCTCATCCCAATGCCATGGACGCCGAATCCGCACTGCACATTGCAGATCGCCTGATGTACGAAGCCAAACGCTCGGGAAAAAACCAGATCGTGTTCCTGGATCCTGCAAAGCAGGCCATTCCTGAAAATTCGAGCGGCACATTCGAGTTCCTGCCGGAAAACTAGACAGCAGAGGCGCATGCCCATGCCTGTGCACAATGCCGACATCGCCGCCGCCTTCGAGAATATTGCCGACCTGCTGGAAATCCAGGGCGCAAATCCCTTTCGCATCCGGGCGTACCGCAACGCGGCCCGCACCTTTTCGGAACTGTCGCATGAAGCCCGCGAACTACTCGCTGCCGGCGCAGACCTGACGCGCCTGCCCGGCATCGGTGACGATCTGGCCGGGAAAGTGCGCGAGCTCGTGGACACCGGCCACTGCGGCCTGCTGGACCGTCTGCGCAAGGAACTCCCGCCTGCAGTCACCGAGTTGCTCCGCATCCCTGGCCTGGGTCCGAAACGCGTCAGGACACTTTGGCATGACCTCGGCGTACAAACGGTTGAACAGCTCGTTCACGCAGCGGCCGCTGGTCGCATTCACCAGCTTCACGGCTTCGGCGAAAAAACGGAACGCAGCATCCTGGAAGCCGTGCGTGCGCAAGCAGACCAGGAGCGCCGCATCCTGTATAGCGTGGCGGCACAGTATGCCGAATCGCTGCGCGCGGCACTGGCGTCGGTTCCCGGCGTAGATCAAGTCACGGTCGCCGGCAGCTTCCGCCGCCGTTGCGAAACCGTGGGCGACCTTGATTTCCTGGTGTCGGCGTCGGATCCTGCCGCGGTCATGCGCCGCTTCACAACCTATGACGAAGTGGCCGACATACTTTCCGCCGGCGACACACGTGGCAGCATCCTGCTCAAAAGCGGCCTGCAAGTGGATTTGCGCGTGGTGGCTACGGAGTACTACGGCTCCGCCCTGCATTACTTTACGGGATCCAAAGCCCACAACATCGCGATACGCCGCCTGGGGCAGAAACAGGGACTCAAGATCAATGAGTACGGCGTATTCCGTGGCCGTTCCCGCATTGCAGGCACCACCGAAGCGTCCGTATACGAGGCGGTCGGCCTCCCCTACATCCCCCCCGAACTGCGTGAAAATCGCGGTGAAATCGAACAGGCCCAGTCCGGTCATCTGCCGCAGCTCGTGGCACGCACCGACCTGCGAGGCGATCTGCACGCCCACACCCGTGATTCTGACGGTCGCGATACGCTCGAAGCCATGGCAAAAGCAGCGCAAGCCCAAGGGCTCTCCTACCTGGCTATCACAGACCATTCGGCCTACCTCGGTGTAACCCATGGCCTGGATGCGGCACGCCTGCGCAGCCAGGGCGAAGCCATCGATCGACTGAATGCCACATTCACCGGCTTTACCCTGCTCAAAGGCGTGGAAGTGGACATACTGGAAGACGGGCGCCTGGCACTTCCAGACACCGTGCTGTCACAACTCGACGTGGTGATCGCTTCGGTGCACAGCCATTTTGATCTTCCCCGCGCGCGCCAGACCGAACGCCTGCTGCGCACCCTGGACCATCCTCACATCACCCTTCTGGGCCATCCCAGCGGACGTCTGTTGGGAGAACGCGCACCTTACGATGTGGACATGGAACGGGTCATTCGCAAAGCAGGAGAGCGCGGCTGCTTTCTGGAACTCAACAGCCAGCCTCAACGTCTCGACCTGAACGACTTGCACTGCCGGATGGCACGGGATGCCGGTGTGCTCGTGAGCGTCAATTCCGACGCGCATAGCGCTTTCGATCTGGCGAACCTGGAACTCGGTATCGGCCAGGCGCGCCGCGGATGGCTGGAGAAACGCCACGTACTCAACACCCGGCCTATCGGTTCCTTGCGGGATATGCTGGGGATCACCCCTTGACGCAGATGAGCGGGACGAGCTTCGCCACCTTGCGCGCAAGGCCTGCCTGGTCAGCTGCATCCACTACGGCGCCCACATCCTTGTAGGCGCCAGGGGCTTCTTCGGCCACCCCCCGCAATGACGGGCTGCGAATCAGGATACCCTGGGCAGCCAAGTCTGCCACGACGTCGCGTCCGCGCCAACGTCTTGTGGCTTCATGCCGGCTCATGGCACGCCCCGCCCCGTGACAGGCTGACCCGTACGCAAGTGACATGCCTCGTTCGGTTCCTGCCAGAACATACGAAGATGTTCCCATGCTGCCCCCGATGAAAACCGGCTGACCGGCATCCCGCAACGCGGCCGGAATATCCGGATGTCCAGGACCAAATGCGCGTGTTGCACCCTTGCGATGCACGTATACGGTCCGTCCGCGCCCGCCTGCCTGATGTTTTTCCACGCGGCACGTGTTGTGGGACACATCATAAAGCAGGGACAGACGAGCCTCGGGCAGCACGTCGGCAAACACCTCGCGCACCAGATGGGTCAGGATCTGGCGATTGGCCAGCGCACAGTTGATGGCCGCCCGCATGGCGCCCAGATAATGCCGCCCCACCTCCGATTCGATCGGTGCACAAGCCAGTTCGCGGTCGGGCAGCACGATCTGGTGGGTGGCGGCACTCACCGCCATTTCACGCAGGAATTCGGTGCCGATTTGGTGCCCCAATCCTCGTGATCCACAATGGATGCTGACCACGACCTCATCTTGTGTCAGGCCAAAAACCCGGGCAATGCCTTCGTCATAAATCTCGGCCACGCGTTGCACTTCGAGGTAATGATTGCCCGATCCCAGCGTGCCCATTTCGTCCTGTTGCCGTTGCTTGGCGTGAAGAGAGACGCGGGCCGGTTCGGCCCCCTGCATCTGTCCACCCTCCTCGATCCGCTCCAGATCCGCAACTTCGCCGTATCCCAGGCCCACAGCCCAGCGTGCGCCACCGGCCAGCATGGCCTCCATGGCCTGGGGCAGCAGCCGAAGCTCTCCCGTGCTGCCCACGCCGGCGGGAATGCGATGGTAGAGCCGGTTGGCGAGGCGCTCCTGAATGGCTTTCACCGCTTCCGTTTGTACCCCCGTGTGCAGACACCGCACGCCGCAGGATATGTCGAAGCCCACGCCGCCAGCCGATACCACTCCCCCTTCTTCGGGATCGAATGCCGCCACGCCGCCAATGGGAAAACCGTAGCCCCAATGGGCATCCGGCATGGCATAGCAGGCGTCCATGATGCCCGGCAGGGTGGCCACGTTTGCGGCCTGTTCGCGCACCTTGTCATCCATGGCACGCAGCAGCGCTTCGTCGGCAAAAATCACCACAGGCACCCGCATGGCGCCGGTGGCAGGTATCCGCCATTCAAAGGGGGTTAACTGTTCGAAATCGGAAATGTCCATGACGGCCCTCCTGCCCGGTCAGACATCCACCACGCACTGCGCCAGCCAGCTCCCGTCGGTTTCCTGTCGCACGACCAACGCGGTGTAGGTGGCCCCTTTGGGTTCCACGACTGGATGATGGCGGTTCAAATCCACAGGCTCTCCCCAGGCTTGCGCAGTCAGGCTGTGGTTCACCAGCGCAACCCGGTAGCGGCAGAACAGGAAATGACGCGTGGCCATCTCGTAGATGACGGCGTTGAGCCAGTCCGCCAGCAGCAGCTCATCGTCGGGGGCATTACAGGAAAACTCCACCCGCTCTGACGGGTGCAACCGTTGCGGGTCCACCACGATGGCTGTGAGGGCCAACGCCGCTTGCTCGAACGCTTCAGCACGACTGGAGCCCCGACCTCGTACACCGATGTCCGCCTCGTGGGGAAAGTGTTCCCATTGATTCAGCGTTTGGGCACTCCACGCTTGGCAGCGGCGCGGGTGTGCGTCCCGCGCGCTTCCCGTGCCGATGTGCCGTAGGCCTTGCGCATGAGCGAGAGCTGGAGCAGTTGTGCTGCCACGAGATAATTGACCGATCCTTCAGGAACCACTCCCAGCGCATCCGGCTTTCCGGCTGGAACTCCGGTCAGCAGTTCGATCGCCTCGTCCACGTCCTGCACTGCATGAATGTGAAACTGGCCAGCCGCCACCGCATCCCGCACATCCTGCCGCAACATCAGGTGACGTACGTTCGAGACGGGCACCAGAACGCCTTGCTTGCCGGTAAGCCCGCGTTCCCGGCAAACGTCGAAGAAGCCTTCGATTTTTTCATTGACTGCCCCGATCGCCTGGACCTGCCCGATCTGGTTGACGGAACCCGTAATGGCAAAACCCTGGTGCACCGGCAAACCCGACAAGGCCGACAGCAGGGCACACAATTCGGCCAGCGATGCGCTGTCCCCTTCCACGCCGCCGTAAGACTGCTCGAACACCAGGCTCGCGTTCAGCGAAAGCGGGGTGCTGTGCGAATAACGTGCCGCAAGGAACGAGGACAGAATCAGTACGCCTTTGGAATGGATGGCTCCGCCCAACTCCACCTCGCGTTCAATGTCGATCACGCTCCCTTCACCCAGCCGCGTGGTGGCCGTAATCCGCACCGGATGCGCAAACTGGTAATCGCCCAGGCTCACCACGGCCAGGCCGTTGACCTGGCCGGCCTGATTACCGGAGGTGTCGATCAGGAACGTGCCTTCCAGTATCCGCTCCAGATGCCGTTGACGCAGCCGGTCGGCCCGGTGGATTTGCGCATCGATGGCCTGCTGCACGTCATCCCGTCCCACCACGCCACGCTGCGCCACCTGGGCAAAATGGGCCGCCTCCACCAGCAGGTCGTTCATGCTGCGGGCATGGATGAGCAACTTGCCGGAGTCACCGGCCAGACGCGACGCATGTTCAATGAGCCGCCCCACGGCGGACGCATCGAAAGGCCGCAACTCCTGGCGCCGCACCAGGGTGGCAATGAGGCGTGCATAAAGCTGCGTGTTTTCCGGATTGCGCGCCATGTCTTCCTCGAAATCCGCAGCCACCTTGAACAGGTCGGTGAAGTCGGGGTCGAGCTGGCAGAGCAGGTAATAGAACAGGCGCTCGCCGAACAGCACCAGCTTCACCTTCAGCGGAATGGGTTGGGGCTGGAGCGACAACGTGTTGGCAAACCCGAAAATTTCACCCAGGGACTCGATGCGGATTTCGTGGGACTGCAGCGCCCGTTTCAGCCCTTCCCAGGCGTAAGGCTGCACCAGCAGCTTGCCTGCATCGAGAATCAGGTAGCCTCCGTTGGCCCGATGCAAGGCACCGGGTTTGATCAGACTGAAGTTGGTGACGAGCGTGCCCATGTGGGCGATGTGCTCGATGCGTCCGATCAGGTTCTGGTAGGTGGGATGGTTTTCGAATATCACCGGCGCCCCGGCTTCAGTCACGGCATCCACCAACAGGTTGGCCTGATAGCGCTGAAGGGGATTGAGCGTGGCGACGCCCGTGAGCGCCTCGGAGGCACCCGGTTCACGCAATTCCCCTGCGTTTTCGATGATGTCCGCAAGGGTGGCGTCAAGGAAGGCGCGCACCTTGGGCAAATCGGCATAGTGCTGGCGCAGCTCGTCAATCAGATGCCCCACGGCCAAGCCAATGGTTTCGCGGTTGAACTCACGCAACCGCGTCTGGTGCTCGCGCCGCCAGCGGGGAAACTGATGCACCACCTGGTGCAGCTCTTCGTCGAAACGCTGGATCAAATCATTCAGCCGTTGCTGTTCTTCGGCGGGCAGGTGTTCAAAATCGTCCGGAGTGACGACGGCCCCTTCCTTGATGGGGGCCAGCGCAAATCCGGTGGGCGTCTGGATCAGGGCAATGCCGTGTTCCTGCGCCGTCTTGCCGAACGCCTCTAGGGCTTGCTCCTGGCGCTGCTTGAATTCCTCATTGATGGCCTCCACGCGGCTGTGGTACTCGGGGCTGTCGAAAGCGGCGGGCACCACGCTGCCCAGTTCTTCTGCAAACTGGCGCATGTGTCGCTGCAACTGTTCTCCGCGCCCGGTGGGCAAACTGATGGCTTCCGGCTTGTGCGGCTGTTCGAAATTGTTGACGTAGCACCAGTCCAGCGCGGCAGGCTCGCGCGCAGCCACGTCCTGCAATTCCTTCAATGCCAGGGAATAACGCCCGGAACCTGCCGGTCCCAGAATAAAAATGTTGTACCCGGGGTGACGCACCGACACCCCGAAACGCAAGGCTTCCACAGCCCGCATCTGCCCGATGGTTTCAGACAGGTCGGTCAGTTCGGCCGTGGTTTTGAAAGGCAGCAGGGCGGGGTCGCAAGCCTGGTACAGCTGATCCGGATCGAGGGATCTGGCGCGATGGGTTGCTTTTTTTCTTGACGGCCTGGCCATGTGAGGAGACACGCTTCATGAAAAACCGCACTTCAACAGACAGCTTATCACAGCCGCCCGGCCAGACTTTGAGGACCATCAAGGTTAGTCTATCGTTGGTATAAATTAATAAAGTTATATTTCCTGCCACTGCATGAAGGCATCTGGAATAAAATTCGTTCACTGACTTTCTGGGATCGTTTATGAACGCATTGTTCCGATATCACAAACTGGCCGAAGCGGTGGAAGCTCAACCTGCCTTCAGGGGACTGGATCCCGTTCAGATCGAAATTCTGATGGCCATCGGTTCCAGCCGACAGAACGAAGAGATGCTCACCGTCAGCAACGTGCTGGAAATGACCCACCTGGCATCACCGGCCACTTTGCATGGCCGGCTGAAAGAGCTGCGCACTCGGGGTTTCATTGAAATCGTTCCAGGCCAGGACAACCGCTACAAGTTCCTCAAGCCGTCCATGCTGGCCAACGAATATTTCAATGCACTGGACAAGTGCATTCGCAAATCGGTGCTGGCTGCCTGATCAGCGCGCCGCTTCCAGCACTTCCATCACGCTGCCCACCGTCACGAAGGAACCGAACACCACGATCCGGTCTTCGAGGTGGGCATCAGCGCGCGCCGCGCGAAACGCGTCCTGCAGCGAACCATAACCCCGCACGACCCCGGCCACGCCTGAAAGAAACGTGCGCATTTCGTCGAGCGAGGCCCCCCGTTTTTCTGTAATGCCCGCCACGCACCAGATGTCCACGAGCGGATCGAGCAAACCGATCACGCCCGGAATGTCCTTGTCATGGAGCATGCCGAACACGGCCCAGGTCTGCCCGCCGCAGGGCTGGGCACGCAGGTTGCGGGCCAGTTCGGCGGCAGCATGGGGGTTGTGCGCCACGTCCAGGATCACGCGCGGGTACTGCGCGGCCTGCTGGAAGCGGCCGTCCACTGCGGCACTTGCAAGGCCCTGACGCAGCGCATCCGGCGTCACGGGCAGTCGGTCTTCAATGCTCGCCAGCGCCGCCAGCGCCGCCGCCGCGTTGCGATACTGGAATTCGCCCTGCAGCTTGAGGGGCGGAAGATCCGTCCAGCGACGCTGTCCCAAGGTAAACGTCCAGCCGTCGTGCGCGTGCTCCACGGAAAAATCGCGTCCGATCTGCAGCAACCGGGCCCCTTTTTCGGCTGCCACGCGAGCAATGGATTGCGGCGGATCGGGTTCGGCGCAAATAGCCGGCTTGCCGGAGCGGAACACGCCAGCTTTCTCGAAGCCGATGGCTTCGCGGGTATGTCCGAGCCAGGCTTCGTGGTCCAGCGCAATGCTGGTGACCACGGCACAGGCCGGTTCAAAAATGTTCACCGCATCCAGCCGGCCACCCAGCCCCACTTCCAGCACGGCCACATCCACGCGGGCATCGATGAACACCTGCATGGCCGCCAGCGTGCCAAACTCGAATGGCGTCAGCGGCTCTTCGCCGCGGGCGGCTTCCACCTGGGCAAACGCTTCGCACAAGGCCTGGTCAGTGGCGCACTCGCCGTTGATGCGCGCGCGTTCGTTGTAGCGCACGAGATGAGGGGAAGTGTAGATCCCCACGCGATAGCCGGCGGCGCCCAGGCAACTGGCCAGCAAGGCACAGGTGGAGCCTTTGCCGTTGGTTCCGGCCACGATGATGAGGGGGAATTCGGGCTGCATGCCCATGGCGTCCCGAACCCGGGACACACGCTCCAATCCCATGTCGATGGTGAGCGCATGCAGACGTTCGGTATGTGCCAGCCAGTCCGCAAGTGTTTTCGGACCTGCGGACGGCGGCAGGGAAGAAGGGCGGGCCTCGCTCACGTTCAGTCTTGCTGCAAGCGGGCCCGCATCGGTTTAGAACAACCCGACGATGTTGCCGTTGGCGTCGATGTCCACCTTCTCGGAGGACGGCACCTTGGGCAGGCCCGGCATGGTCATCATGTCGCCGCAGATGGCAACCACGAAACCGGCACCGTTGGCCAGCCGCACTTCGCGCACGTTGAGCGTGTGGCCCACGGGAGCGCCCTTGGCATTGGGATCAGCCGTGAAGGACATCTGGGTCTTGGCCATGCAGACCGGGAAGTGGCCGTAATCCTTGTTCCACTCGTCCAGCTGCTTGCGTGCGTTGTCACTGAACGTCACCTGACCGGCGCGATAGATCTTGGTGGCGATGGCCGTGATCTTTTCCTGCAGGGTCACGTTGTCCGGGTAGACATAGGTGTGCTTCTGGGTGGATTTTTCAACCAGGTCCACCACGGTGCGCGCCACGTCCTCGGCACCCTTGCCGCCTTCCGCCCAGTGACGGGCCAGGACAAACTTGCCGCCCAGGGCTTCGATGCGCTTCTTGAGCATGTCGATTTCAGCCTGGGTGTCGAACGTGAAATGGTTGACGGAAACCACGCACGGCAGGTTGTAGTTGTCGCGGATGTTTTCCAGGTGGCGCTCGATGTTGATCATGCCTTTTTCAAGCGCAGCCAGGTTTTCCTTGTTGAGGTCTTCCTTCTTCACGCCGCCATGGAACTTGAGGGCGCGGATGGTAGCCACCAGCACCACGGCCGACGGGTTGAGTCCGGCCATGCGGCTCTTGATGTCGATGAACTTCTCGGCACCCAGGTCCGCGCCGAAGCCTGCTTCGGTCACCACGTAGTCGGCGAGCTTCAGGCCGGCCTTGGTGGCGATCACGGAGTTGCAGCCGTGCGCGATGTTGGCGAAGGGGCCGCCGTGAATGATGGCAGGGTTGTTTTCCAGGGTCTGCACCAGGTTGGGCTTGATGGCATCCTTGAGCAGGGTGGCCATGGCACCGTGGGCCTTGAGGTCGGAAGCGTAAACCGGCTTGCGATCGCCCTGGGTGTAGCCGATGACGATGCGTCCCAGACGCTCTTTCAGGTCCATGAGCGAGCTGGACAGGCAGAGAATGGCCATCACTTCGGAAGCCACCACGATGTCGTAGCCGTCTTCGCGCACGAAGCCGTTGGCGGTACCGCCCAGGCCCACCACGATCTTGCGCAGGGCACGGTCGTTCATGTCCACCACGCGCTTCCACTGGATGAGGCGCGGGTCGATGCGCAGTTCGTTGCCGTGGTTGATGTGGTTGTCGATCAGGGCTGCCAGCAGGTTATTGGCTGCCGCGATGGCATGGAAGTCGCCCGTGAAATGCAGGTTGATGTCTTCCATCGGAACGATTTGAGCGTAACCGCCGCCCGCCGCGCCGCCCTTCACCCCGAACACCGGGCCCAGGGAAGGTTCGCGCAGGCAGATCATGGTTTTCTTGCCGATGCGGTTGAGTGCGTCGCCCAGGCCCACGGTGGTGGTGGTCTTGCCTTCGCCGGCAGGCGTCGGGCTGATGGCCGTCACCAGGATCAGCTTGCCGTCGGGGCGATCCTTGAGGCTGTTGAGGTAATCCAGGGAAATCTTTGCTTTGAAATGCCCGTAAGGCTCCAGGTGCTCGTCACCGATGCCCAGTTTATTCTTGGCCACCTGGGTGATGCGCTCCATTTTTGCCGCCTGGGCAATTTCGATATCCGATGCCATGACAACCTTCTCCTAAGTCTTGATTTGCGTCAATTTTTGACCACGCTGGGGTGGTTCAAAACCCGGCGATCACCTTATCAGAATGGCCCGGAAGTCGTTCACATTTGTGAGGGTCGGGCCGGTATAGATCAAGCTTTCTAGTTTTGAGAAGAAAGTGTAGCCGTCGTTATTGGCCAGAAAATCCTTGGCGCGCAAGCCTTTTGCCTCCGCCCGGGCCAGGGTGTCGGGAGCCAGGGTGGCGCCCGCATTGTCTTCGGTGCCGTCCACGCCGTCCGTATCGCAGGCCACGGCATGAATGCGCGGATGCCCTTCCAGGGCCACCGCCATCGCCAGCAGGAATTCCACATTGCGCCCGCCGCGGCCGTTGCCGCGCACGGTCACGGTGGTTTCCCCGCCCGACAGCAGCACGCAGGGCGCGGCAGCCGGCTGGCCGTGACGGGCGATCTGCTTGGCAATACCGGCATGCACCAGTGCCACGTCGCGCGATTCGCCTTCCAGGCTGTCGCCCAGGATAAGGGGGGTCACGCCGGCAGCGCGCGCCACGGCTGCGGCCGCCTCGAGCGAATCCTGGGGTGTGGCGATCATGCGGGTGGAGGCGCGTGCCAGGCGCGGGTCGCCCGGTTTGGGCGTTTCATCATGGGCGCGGCGGATGTATTCATAGGCCGCTGCCGGCTCGCGCAGGCTATATTTGTCCAGAATGGCGAGCGCATCGGCGCAGGTGGTGGGGTCGGCCACCGTGGGACCGGAGGCAATCACCGACGGATCGTCGCCCGGCACGTCGGAAATGAGGAGCGTGACCACCTGGGCCGGGGCACAGGCCGCCGCCAGACGCCCCCCCTTGATGGCCGACAGGTGCTTGCGCACACAGTTCATTTCGGCAATGGTTGCACCACTTTTGAGCAGCGCCTTGTTCACGGCCTGCTTGTCCGCCAGGGTAAGCCCCGGGGCGGGGGCCGACAGCAGGGCCGAACCACCACCGGAAATGAGGCAAATCACCAGGTCATCCGCGGTAAGTCCCTGCACCATTTGAAGAATTCTGGCGGCTGCCTTTTGCCCGGCTTCGTCCGGCACCGGGTGGGCCGCTTCCACCACTTCAATGCGGCTGGTGGGAATCTTGTGGCCGTAACGGGTTACCACCAGGCCTTCCAGCGGTCCCTTCCAGTGATCTTCCAGGGCCTTGGCCATGGCGCCGCCGGCTTTGCCGGCGCCGATGACGAGCGTGCGGCCTTTGGGCGGTGACGGCAGATGGGGCGGCAGGCAGCGGGCAGGGTCGGCGGCAGCCACTGCCGCGTCGAACATGGCGCGCAAAAGCGCCTGATCAGCATCGTGATTCATCGAAAAAGCCGTCCCGTGAAAAGGTCAAAAACGGAATTGTAGTTATAGAAACAGGGTATTGCGAACAGTATCACTTATAGATATCAAAACACTTTACTAATTTTAATATTGCTCAGTTTGTGGCTAAATTGCGGATTAGCCTGAACGCATCAGGAAATGCCAAGCGCTGCGGCGCAACATCCAGGAGGATTATTGTGTTTGATTCCAGAAAGCTCATTGCCGACACCGACCCCGAACTGTGGAGCGCCATCCAGAAGGAGTATCGGCGTCAGGAAGACCACATTGAGCTGATTGCATCCGAGAACTATACCAGCCCCGCCGTGCTGCAGGCACAAGGTTCGGTGCTGACCAACAAATATGCGGAAGGCTATCCTGGCAAGCGCTACTACGGCGGCTGCGAATTCGTGGACATCGCCGAGCAGCTCGCCATCGACCGCGTGAAGAAGCTCTTTGGCGCCGAATACGCCAACGTGCAGCCCCATTCCGGTTCCCAGGCCAACGCGGCCGTGTACATGTCCATGCTCCAGCCGGGCGATACCGTGCTGGGCATGTCGCTCGCCCATGGCGGCCACCTGACCCACGGCGCCACTGTCAACTTCAGCGGCAAGCTGTACAAGTCAGTGGCCTACGGCCTGCACCCGGATACCGAACAGATCGACTACACCGAAGTGGAGCGCCTGGCTCACGAACACAAGCCCAAAATGATCGTGGCCGGCGCGTCCGCCTATTCCATGGTCATCGACTGGAAGCGCTTCCGTGAAATCGCCGACAGCGTGGGCGCCTACCTGATGGTGGACATGGCGCATTACGCCGGCCTGATCGCCGTGGGCGAATACCCCAGCCCGATCGGCATCGCACATTTCGTCACCTCCACCACGCACAAGACCCTGCGCGGTCCGCGTGGCGGCATCATCCTGTCTTCGGCTGAATTCGAGAAACCCCTCAACTCCATGATTTTCCCCGGCATCCAGGGTGGCCCGCTGATGCATGTCATCGCTGCCAAAGCCACGGCTTTCAACGAAGCCCTCAAGCCGGAATTCAAGGATTACCAGAAAAAAGTGAAGGCCAACGCCAAGGCCATGGCCACCACTTTCATCGAACGCGGCCTGCGCATCGTGTCCGGCGGCACCGAAAGCCACCTGTTCCTGATGGACCTGCGCGCCAAGAAAATCACCGGCAAGGATGCGGAAGCTGCCCTCGGCCGCGCCCACATCACTGTCAACAAGAATGCAATTCCGAACGATCCGGAAAAGCCATTCGTGACCTCGGGAATCCGCATCGGCGCACCTGCCATGACAACCCGGGGATTTGGTGTCGCCGAAGCCCAAAAGGTGGCGCACCTGATTTCCGATCTGCTGGAAGCTCCCAGCGACGAAGCCAACATCCAGCGCGTCGTGGGAGAAGTGAGCGCCCTGTGCAGCAAGTTCCCGGTGTACGGCTGAGCGTTCAGAGACCGAATTCTTAAATTTTAGAGCTTGAGGAGAAACCCCAACATGGCTGGCCATAATTTCCTGTTTGTCCCCGGTCCCACCAACGTGCCCGCCCGCATCCAGCGGGCCATGATGGTGCCGATGGAAGATCACCGTTCCCCCAAATTTCCCGAACTGACCCTCGAAGTCATTCGCGGTCTGAAGAAAGTCTTCAAGACCGAAACCGGGACCCCGATCCTTTTCCCGTCTTCCGGTACCGGTTGCTGGGAAGCAGCACTCACCAACTGCCTCAACCCGGGCGACAAGATACTGGCTTCGCGTTTCGGCCAGTTCAGCCACCTGTGGATCGACATGTGCCAGCGCCTGGGCTTTGACGTGGAACTGATCGAAGTGGAATGGGGCGAAGGCGCTCCGGCCGACCGCTACCTGGCCGCGCTGGAAGCCGACAAGCAACACAAGATCAAGGCCGTGCTGGTGTGCCAGAACGAAACCGCTACAGGCGTGACGAGCGACGTGGCTGCCATCCGCAAGGTGATGGACAGCGCCAAGCACCCCGCCCTGCTGTTTGTGGACGCCGTGAGCGCGCTGGCCAGCATCGATTTCCGCATGGACGAGTGGAAAGTGGACGTGTGCGTGTCCGGTTCGCAGAAAGGCCTGATGTTGCCCGCCGGCCTGGGCGTGACCTGCGTCAGCGAGAAGGCCCTGGCCGCTCGCCAGAACGCCACCCAGCCGCGCTGCTACTTCGACTACCTCGACATGGTCAAGAACAACGCCGTGGGCTATTTCCCCTACACGCCGTCCATCCCCATGATGTACGGCCTGAAGGAAGCGCTGGCCGTGATCGAAGAGGAAGGCCTGGAAAACATTTTCAAGCGCCACACCTACCTGGCCAGCGGCGTCCGTGCCGCCGTGACCGAAGGCTGGAAGCTCAAGCTGTGCGCCAAGGCGCCCCAGTGGAATTCGGACACGGTGTCCGCCATTCTGGTGCCGGAAGGCTTCAATGCCGCGCAGGTCATCGAACGCGCCTACAAGCGCTACAACCTGTCCCTGGGCGCGGGCCTGTCCAAAGTGGCCGGCAAGGTGTTCCGCATCGGACACCTGGGCGACCTCAATGAGCTGATGCTGATGGGCGCCATCGCCGGAGCCGAAATGGCCATGCTCGACATGGGCATTCCCGTGGAAGCCGGCAGCGGCGTCGCGGCTGCTTCGGCCTACTGGCGTAAAAACCAGCAGGCCCAGGCCCGGGCGGCAGCATGACGAAAGTCGTTTTCCTCGACCGCGCCTCACTCAAGGCCCGGGTCCGCAAGCCGTTTTTTGCGGATGAATACGTGGAGCACGAAAAAACCGCGTCCGACGAAGTCGTGGCGCGGTTGCAGGGCGCGACCGTGGCCATCACCAACAAGGTGCCGTTGCGCGAAGCCACCCTCAAGCAGCTGCCCCAACTCAAGATGATCGCCGTGGCCGCCACCGGTTATGACGTGATCGACGTTCCGTACTGCAAGGCCAACGGCATCGCGGTCGCCAACATCCGCAACTACGCGGTCCACACGGTGCCCGAGCATGCCTTCGCCCTGATCCTGGCCCTCCGCCGCAACATCCTGGCCTACCGCCAGGATGTGGAAGCGGGCGTGTGGCAGAAGTCGGACCAGTTCTGCTTCTTCACCCACGACATCGGCGACCTGCACGGCGCCACGCTCGGCATCATCGGTGAAGGCGCCCTGGGTCGCGGAACGGCCCAGATCGCGGAAAAGGGTTTCGGCATGCGGGTGCTGTACGCGGACCATGCACCGCCCAAGATGGAAGGGGTGACCTTCACGCCGTTCGACCAGGTGCTGGCCGAAGCCGATGTGATTTCGCTCCATTGCCCGCTCACGCCCGACACCCGCAACATCATCGGAATCAACGAGTTCCGGAAGATGAAGCGTTCCGCCATCGTGATCAACACGTCCCGTGGCGGCCTGGTGGACGAACAGGCGCTGATCCAGGCCCTGGACGAAGGCCTGATCGCCGGTGCCGGCTTTGACGTGCTCACCACCGAACCGCCCAAGAACGGTCATCCCCTGCTGGATGTCCGCCGTCCCAACTTCATCCTCACGCCCCATGTGGCCTGGGCTTCCGATGGCGCCATGCAGTTCCTGGCCGATCAGCTGATCGACAACATCGAAGCCTGGCAGAAAGGCACCCCGCAACACCTCGTTACCTGACGGGCGTCAAAACCCCTCCTCCTGTTATCATTGAGCATCGATAACAGGAGGAGCTTCATGGATATTCACGAGTACCAGGCCAAGGAACTGCTCGCCAAGTTCGGCGTTCCGGTCCCTCGCGGCAGCGTGGCCTACAGTCCCGATCAGGCCGTTTACGTCGCCACCGAACTGGGTGGCTGGCACTGGGCCGTCAAGGCCCAGGTTCATGCCGGCGGCCGCGGCAAGGCCGGCGGCATCCGCTTGTGCCGGACTTACGGTGAAGTGGCCCAGGCGGCCAAGGATCTGCTCGGTAAAACGCTGGTCACGGCGCAAACCGGCCCTGAAGGAAAAATCGTCCAGCGCCTGTACATCGAAGTAGCCGAACCTTTTGAGCGCGAAATCTACCTGGGGCTGGTGCTCGACCGCAAAGCCCAGCGCATCCGCGTGGTGGCCTCTGCCGAAGGCGGCATGGAAATCGAGGACATCGCCAAATCCAAGCCGGATTCCATCCGCCAGGTCCAGGTGGAACCGGCCGTCGGCCTGCAGCCTTTCCAGGCACGTGAACTCGCCTTCGGCCTGGGACTCAACATCAAGCAGGTAAGTCGCGCCGTGACGGCCATCATGGGCTGCTACCGCGCATTCCGCGACCTGGACGCCACCATGGTGGAAATCAACCCGCTCGTGGTGACCAAGGACAACCGGGTGCTGGCCCTCGATGCCAAAATGTCCTTCGACGACAACGCCCTGTTCCGGCGTCCCCAGATCTCTGAAATGCGCGATCCTTCGCAGGAGGACCCGCGCGAAGCGCAGGCCAACCAGCATGGCCTCAACTATGTGGGGCTCGCGGGAGACATCGGCTGCATCATCAACGGCGCCGGTCTCGCCATGGCCACCATGGACATGATCAAGTACGCCGGCGGCGAACCCGCCAACTTTCTCGACGTGGGCGGCGGAGCGTCCCCCGAACGCGTGGCGGAAGCCTTCCGCCTGGTGCTGTCCGACCGCAACGTGAAAGCCATCCTGGTCAACATTTTCGCCGGCATCAACCGTTGCGACTGGGTCGCCCAGGGCGTGGTGCAAGCCGCGCGCGACCTGCGGGTCCCGCTGGTGGTGCGCCTGGCCGGCACCAATGTGGAAGCCGGCAAGCAGATCATCAAGGAGAGCGGATTGCCCATCATCAGCGCCGACACGCTCGCCGACGCGGCCGAAAAAGCCGTTGCCGCAGCCCACGGCAAAGCCGCCTGACCCGACATCCAGGAGATTCCGATTCCATGAGCATTCTCATCAACGAACGCACGAAAGTGATCGTGCAAGGTTTTACCGGCGACAAGGCCACGTTCCATGCCAACGAAATGATCTGCTACGGCACCAACCTGGTGGGCGGCGTAACCCCCGGCAAGGGTGGCCTGAAGCACCTGGACCGCCCCGTGTTCAACACCGTGAAGGACGCCGTGGCGGCCACCGGCGCCGAAGCGAGCCTCGCTTTCGTGCCCCCTGCCTATGCCGCCGACGCCCTGATGGAGGCGGCTGACGCCGGTCTCAGGCTGGTGTGCATCATCACCGACGGCATTCCGGCTCAGGACATGATGCGGGTCAAACGCTACCTCATGCGTTACCCCAAGGAAAAACGCACCCTGGTGGTGGGCCCCAATTGCGCCGGCATCATCAGCCCGGGAAAGGCCATGCTGGGCATCATGCCGGGCCACATTTACACCCGCGGCAACGTGGGCATCGTGTCGCGTTCCGGCACCCTGGGCTATGAGGCGGCAGCCCAGATGACGGCGCTCGGCATCGGCGTGTCCACCAGCGTGGGCATCGGTGGCGACCCCATCAACGGCAGCTCGTTCCTGGACCACATGGCGTTGTTCGAAGCCGATCCGGAAACCAAGGCCGTGGTCATGATCGGGGAAATCGGCGGCCCGCAGGAAGCGGAAGCGTCGCAATGGATCAAGGAAAACATGACCAAGCCCGTGGTCGGCTATGTCGCCGGCCTGACCGCTCCCAAGGGGCGGCGCATGGGGCATGCCGGCGCCATCATTTCGGCGGAAGGCGACACGGCCGCCGAAAAGGCGGAAATCATGATGTCCTATGGCCTGCACGTGTCCCCCAGCGCCTCCGAACTGGGCGCCACGGTGGCTCGCGCCCTGGCTACCCTGTAAGGAGCGCGCCATGAGCTTCACCACCATTGCGCAAGCCACGCCGCGCCTGCATCGTTCGGAACTTGCGGTGCCAGGATCCAACCCCGGCCTGTTCGAAAAGGCCGCCCGTTCCGCGGCCGACGTCATTTTCCTGGACCTGGAAGATGCGGTGGCTCCGGACGACAAGGCCCAGGCCCGCAAGAACATCATCCAGGCCCTGCACGACGTGGACTGGGGCCAGAAAACCATGATGATCCGCATCAATGGCCTGGACACCCACTACATGTATCGGGACGTGGTGGACATCGTGGAAACCTGTCCGCGCTTGGACATGATCCTGATTCCGAAAGTGGGCGTGCCCCAGGACGTGTACGCGCTCGACATGCTGGTCACCCAGATCGAGCAGGCCACCGGCCGCACCCGGCGCATCGGTTTCGAAGTCCTGATCGAAACCGCGCTGGGCATGGCCAATGTGGAAGCCATCGCACAGGCCAGCCCCCGGCTGGAGGCCATGAGCTTTGGCGTGGCCGACTACGCGGCCTCCACGCGTGCCCGCACCACGGTGATCGGCGGCGTCAACAAGGACTCGGGCGTACTGACTGACAAGGATGCCGCAGGCCGGCGCGAGTATTACTGGACCGACCCCTGGCATGCGGCCCAGACGCGCATGCTGGTGGCCTGCCGCGCCTACGGCCTGCGTCCGGTGGATGGGCCTTTCGGCGACTTCGGCGATCCCGAAGGCTACATCGCCGCTGCCAACCGCGCTGCCGTACTGGGCTACGAAGGCAAATGGGCCATCCATCCCACCCAGATCGAACTGGCCAACCAGGTGTTCACGCCTTCCGAGGCGGAAATCACCAAAGCCCGGCGCATCATGGAAGCCATGGAACAGGCGGCGCGCGAAGGGCGCGGCGCTGTTTCGCTCGATGGCCGCCTGATCGACATCGCCAGCATCCGCATGGCCGAAGGGTTGCTGGCCAAGGCACGCCAGATGGGGCTTGCCTCCTAGCGTTACCCCATCGTTCCGGCATCATCCGGCACGGCGCCCGCAGTTGAAGGGCGCCGTGCTTTTTTTCGGCGAGCCGTCCGCGACTTCCGCCATTAAGGTGGCGGCTCATGCCCGAACTGCTCCTGCCCATCTGCATCCCCCTGGCCTGGTCCCATGGCCGCAGCCGACACTCTGCCGGCTTGTGGGTGCTGGCGCTGTACCTGGCTGGCGCCCGCGAAGAGCCGATCGCCGTGGCCCGCGTGCTGCCCGGGTGGGGGCTGATCGGCGGTTTTCTGGTCTGGGTCATCCACGCCGTCACCCTGACGCTGCCCTGGGCTGTGGCCTGGGTTGCGCGCGAAGCCCCATTGCATCGGCGCTGCATGACATTCCTCGCCATCCTGACCGTGCAGGTCTTGCCTCCGCTCGGCCTGTGGGGGTGGTTGCACCCGCTCACCCTGAGCGGCTGGCTCTTTCCCGGCTGGGGTCCCTGGGGTCTCGCCGCCATGACCGGCAGCCTGCTTTTTCTCGTGTGCCGCAACCGGCGCGGCCTGCTGTTCGCCGTCCTGCTCTCGGCCATCGCCAACCTGGGCTATGATCGGCCGCCCGCACCCGCCGGCTGGCAGGCGCTGGACACGCGCCTGCCGCGCATGCAGGCCGATGCATCCAGCCGATTCGAACGCCAGCGGTTCCTGATGGCCCTGCTCCGGCAGACGCTCGACACCGCCCCGGAAA
>JAGWTQ010000023.1 GCA_028868905.1 Betaproteobacteria bacterium | reverse complement strand
TCGGTACGCCGGGTCTGCGCGCCCACGTTGTACTGGGACAGGATGCGTCCCGTGGTGAGCAGCAGCGGGTACTTGGGCGTGACTTTTTCGTGGGTCGGCACGTACTGCGTGGGCAGGAAACGGCCCTTGCCACGCACGAAGCGGTCGATGTGCATGAGCGGCGTGCCGATTTCGGACGTCTGGTCGTTGCACGGCCACTGCACGCTGCCCAGCCGGTCGATCTTGTCGAAGCTCACGCTCGCGAACGTGGGGGTGAGGCGCGCGATTTCGTCCATGATTTCGGACGGGTCGTTGTAATGCATGGGATAGCCCAGCGCATTGGAGAGCGCCACCGTCACTTCCCAGTCGGCCAGGCCAGCCTTGGGCGGCATCACCTTGCGCACGCGGGAAATGCGGCGTTCGGCGTTGGTGAAGGTGCCTTCCTTCTCGAGGAAGCTTGAGCCGGGCAGGAACACGTGGGCGTACTTGGCGGTTTCGTTCAGGAACAGGTCCTGCACCACGATGCATTCCATGGCTTCCATGGCCGCAATCACGTGCTGCGTGTTGGGGTCGGACTGCACAATGTCTTCGCCCTGGCAGTACAGGCCCTTGAAGGTGCCGTCCAGTGCGGACTCGAACATGTTGGGAATGCGCAGACCCGGCTCCTTGCGCAGGGACACCCCCCAGTCCTTTTCAAACAGGCTGCGGGTGGCGTCGTCCGACACGTGGCGGTAGCCCGGGAACTCGTGCGGGAAGGAACCCATGTCGCAGGAACCCTGCACGTTGTTCTGGCCGCGCAGCGGGTTCACGCCCACGCCTTCGCGCCCGATGTTGCCGGTGGCCATGGCCAGGTTGGCAATGCCGATCACGGCGGTGGAGCCTTGCGCATGTTCCGTCACGCCCAGGCCGTAGTAGATGGCTGCGTTGCCGCCGGTGGCATACAGGCGGGCTGCTTCACGCACCAGTTGGGCCGGCACGCCGGTCACCGGCTCCAGCGCTTCCGGGCTGTTGGCGGGACGGGACACGAACTCCTGCCACACCTTGAAGGAATCCAGGTCGCAGCGTTCGTTGATGAAGGACTGGTTGGCCAGGCCTTCGGTCACGATCACGTGGGCCAGCGCGCTCACCATGGCCACGTTGGTGCCTGGACGCAGTTGCAGGTGGTAATCGGCGCTGATGTGCGCGCTTTTCACCAGGTCAATCTGGCGCGGGTCGACCACGATCAGCTTGGCCCCTTCGCGCAGGCGTTTCTTCATGCGCGAGCCGAACACCGGGTGGGCGTCGGTGGGGTTGGCGCCGATCACCAGGATCACGTCGGATTTTTCCACCGACTTGAAGGTCTGGGTGCCGGCGGACGTGCCATAGGTCTGGCCCAGGCCGTAACCGGTGGGCGAATGGCAGACGCGGGCGCAGGTGTCCACGTTGTTGTTGCCGAAGGCCGCGCGGATGAGTTTCTGCACCAGGTAGGTTTCCTCATTGGTGCAGCGCGAGGAGGTGATGCCACCCACGGAGTCGTTGCCGTAGGTCTGCTGCAGGCGGCGGAATTCGCCGGCGGCGTAATTGATGGCCGTGTCCCAGCTCACTTCCTGCCACGGATCCGTGATGTTCTTGCGGATCATGGGCTTGAGGATGCGGTCCTTGTGCGTGGTGTAGCCCCAGGCAAAGCGGCCTTTCACGCAGGCGTGGCCTTCGTTGGCCTTGCCGTCCTTCCAGGGAGTCATGCGCACCACTTCATTGCCCTTCATGTCGGCCTTGAAGCTGCAGCCCACGCCGCAGTAGGCGCAGGTGGTGATGACGCTGTGGTCGGGCTGGCCGGCCTCGATGATGGATTTTTCCATCAGGGTGGCGGTCGGGCAGGCGTTGACGCAGGCCCCGCAGGACACGCATTCCGATTCCAGGAACGGCTGGCTTTCGCTGGGCGAGACGCGCGAGCCGAAGCCGCGGCCGGAAATGGTGAGGGCGAAGGTGCCCTGGGTTTCTTCACAGGCCCGTACGCAGCGGTTGCACACGATGCACTTGGAAGGGTCGTAGGCGAAGTAGGGATTGGACAGGTCGGCCTGGTCCTTGAGGTGGTTCAGGCCTTCGTAGCCGTAGCGCACTTCGCGCAGGCCCACGGTGCCCGCCATGTCCTGCAGTTCGCAGTCGCCGTTGGCGGCGCAGGTGAGGCAGTCAAGCGGGTGGTCGGAAATGTAGAGTTCCATCACGCCGCGCCGCAGGTCGGCCAGCTTGGGCGACTGGGTGCGCACCACCATGCCGTTTTCGGCGGGCGTGGTGCAGGAGGCGGGATAGCCGCGGCGGCCTTCGATTTCCACCAGGCACAGGCGGCAGGAGCCGAAAGGTTCCAGGCTGTCGGTGGCGCACAGCTTGGGAATCTGGGTGCCGGCGTCCACCGCGGCGCGCATCACGGAGGTACCTTGGGGCACGGAGACGTCGACGCCGTCGATGGTGAGGGTCACCATCTGTTCGGATTCGCGCGCGGGTGTGCCGTAATCGATTTCTTCATGCAGGGGATGGGTGTCCATTGATCGCTCCTTAAGCGGCCTGGTGCTTGGGGGCAGCCAGGTGGAAGTCTTCGGGGAAATGGTCCAGGGCGGACAGCACGGGATAAGGCGTCATGCCTCCCATGGCGCACAGGGAACCGTTCAGCATGGTGTCGCACAGGTCGCGCAGCAGCTTGGCCTGGACCGGCGCTTCCGCAGGCTTGGCCTGCAGGCGCTGGATCACTTCGGCGCCGCGCGTGGAACCGATGCGGCAGGGCGTGCATTTGCCGCAGGATTCGATGGCGCAGAACTCCATGGCGTAGCGGGCCTGTTCGGCCATGTCCACGGTGTCGTCGAACACCACCAGGCCACCGTGGCCCAGTACGGCGCCTTTGGCAGCCAGCGCTTCGTAGTCCATGGGCAGGTCCAGCAGGCTGTCGGGCAGGTAGGCCCCCAGCGGGCCGCCGATCTGCACGGAGCGCACCGGGCGGCCGCTTTCCGTGCCGCCGCCGTAGGTTTCAATCAGTTCGCGGGCGGTCACACCAAAGGCCTTTTCAACCAGGCCGCCGTGGCGGATGTTGCCCGCCAGCTGGAACGGCAGCGTGCCGCGCGAGCGGCCCATGCCGAAGTCGGCGTAGGCTTTCGGGCCGCGCGCCAGAATGAAAGGCACGGCAGCCAGCGTGAGCACGTTGTTGATGACCGTGGGCTGGCCGAACAGGCCGGCCAGCGCGGGCAGGGGCGGCTTGGCACGCACGATGCCGCGCTTGCCTTCCAGGCTTTCCAGCAGGGCGGTTTCTTCGCCGCACACGTAGGAGCCGGCAGCCTTGCGCACGATGATGCGGAAGGCTTTGCCCGAACCCAGGATGCTGTCGCCCAGGAAGCCTGCGGCCGTGGCACGTTCCACGGCGGCTTCCATGACTTTCACCGCGTCCGGATATTCGGAGCGGATGTACACATAGCCTTTGGTGGCACCCACGGCGATGCCGGCGATGGCCATGCCCTCGATCAGCATGTAGGGGTCGCCTTCCATCACCATGCGGTCGGCAAAGGTGCCGGAATCGCCTTCGTCGGCGTTCACCACAATGTATTTCTGGGCCGCTTGCGCGCCCAGCACGGTTTTCCATTTGATGCCGGCGGGGAAGCCGGCGCCGCCACGGCCGCGCAGGCCGGAATCGAGCACCTGCTGCACGATGTCTGCGGGTGCCAGCTTCAGTGCGGCGCGCAGACCGGCAAAGCCTTCATGGGCCTGGTAGTCTTCCAGCGACAGCGGGTCGGTGATGCCGACGCGCGCAAAGGTCAGGCGTTCCTGGTTTTTGAGGTAGGGGTGCTCGGCGATGTCGCCCAGCGCCAGGGGATGGGCCTTGCCTTCCAGCAGGCCGGCGTCCAGCAGGCCTGCCACGTCTTCCGGGGCCACCGGACCGTAGGCCAGGCGCTTGCCGTTCACCACCACTTCCACCATCGGCTCCAGCCACAGCAGCCCGCGCGAACCATTGCGCACCAGGCTGATCTTGGCGCCTCGCTTGGCAGCCTGCTCCTGCAGGGCGGCAGCCACTTCATCCGCACCCACGGCCAGTGCGGCCGAATCGCGGGGGACGTAAACAGTTATGCTCATGACAGCTCCTTCTTGCGGATCAGCGCTTCAAGGCGTTCCGGCGTGATCCGGGCGTACAATTTTCCGTCCAGCTCCACGGCCGGGCCGCTGGCGCACAGACCCAGGCAGTACACGGGCTCCAGTTCCCAGCGATTGTCCTCGGTGTGTTCGCCCAGGCGGCAGCCCACGGCCGCTTCGGCTGTGGCCGTGAGACTGCGGCAGCCGCGGGCCTGGCAGGCCTCGGCCTGGCAGATGGCCAGCTTGTGCTGGGCCGGTTCGGTCTGGCGGAAATGGTGGTAATAGGTGATGACGCCATGTACTTCGGCGCGCGAAATGTTGAATGCGCTGGCGAGGGTGGGTGTGGCGCCTTGGGGAATGTAGCCCAGATTGTCCTGGACGGCGTGCAATACGGGCAAAAGGGCCCCTTGTTCGTCCCGGAAGCGGTTGAGGGCCGCATCCACGGCTTGGGCCTCACGGGTGGTCATGGCAGTCAACGTGGTTCTCCTCAAAACAGGTTTGGCGGCCGCTTGCAACCGGCGGCGCCGGACAGTAACATGCAACTTGTTGCAACTAATAATGCAAGCCCGCAGCAATTTTTATGTTTTGTTTTCACTAGGTTAGGACGACTGGGTTCCAAAGTCAATTTAAATTCGTTGAATCTAATTGCAAATTATTACAATTGAACCATGAAAATTTCCGTTGAGCCGGAGTTCCTGCTCGCCGCCAGCCCCACCTCGCGCCAGTTCGTTCCCTTTTCGCGGGCGCTGCGCCTGCTGCTGGCCATCGAGTCCTCGCGCAACATGAAGGAGGCCTCCGCTGCCGAAGGGCTGTCCTACCGCCATGCCTGGAACCTGATCGAGGACCTGCAGAAAGCCCTGGGCGGGCCGGTGATCGAGACCGTGCCGGGGCGGGGCTCGCGCCTGACCGAGCTGGGACAGCGCCTGGTGTGGGCGGAACGGCGCACGCGCGCCCGCCTGGGCCCGCTGCTGGACAGCATCGGTTCGGAAATCAGCGAAGACATCGAGGCCGTCATGAGCCGCGCGCGCCGCGTGGTGCGCATGTACGCCAGCCACGGCTTCGCGGTGGCGGCGCTGTACGAATGCCTGCAGCAGGCGGGCATTCCGCTTGACCTCAACTACCGCGGCAGCACCGAGTCGCTCGATTCCTACCACCGCCAGGTGTGCGACATTGCGGGTTTTCACGTGCCCCTGGGCACCCTCGAGAAAACTGTTTTCAGCCGCATGGAAAAGGGCTTCGGGCGCGAGGCGCGCCTCATCAACCTGGCCACCCGCCGCCAGGGCCTGATGGTGGCCAAGGGCAACCCCAAGCACATCTGGACGCTGGCCGACCTGCTGCGCCCGGAAATCGTGTTCGTCAACCGCCAGCCCGGTTCCGGCACGCGCGGCATCCTGGAATTGCTGCTGGCCCAGCAAAAAATCGATCCCAAGGGCATTCACGGCTACGACAACGTGGAATTCACCCATGCGGCCATCGGTGCCTACATCGCCAGCGGCAAGGCGGACGTGGGCATGGGCGTGGAAACCGGGGCGCGCCGCTTTGACCTCGACTTCGTCCCCATCGTCACCGAGCGCTATTTCTTCGTGTGCAACGAATCCCTGCTCACTGACGCGCGCTTCATTCCCATCCTGGACATCCTGCAGTCAGCGGCCTTCCATGCCAAGGTGGACACGATTGCGGGTTATGATGCCACCAACACGGGACTGATCCAGACCGTGGCCGAGGCTTTTCCCCACAGGAGCGCGTGATTCATGGAATTCAACGTGTTGGGCAGCCCGCTGGTGCCCTGTTCCCTCCATCCCCGTACCGGTTTTTACCGCGATGGCTGCTGTCGCACAGGCCCGGAAGACCTGGGACAGCACACCGTGTGCGTGGTGGTGACCGCGGAGTTCCTGGCCTTCAGTCAGGCGCGCGGCAATGACCTCAGCACCCCGCAGCCGCAGTTCGGCTTTCCCGGCCTGCGCGAAGGCGACCGCTGGTGCCTGTGCGCGGCGCGCTGGCAGGAAGCGTTCGAGGCCGGCATGGCGCCGTACGTGATCCTGGAATCCACCCACCACCGTGCGCTGGACCTGATCGCCCTGGAGGACCTGCAGCGCTACGCCCTCAAGGTGCACTGAGCGCCATGCGGCTGGAAGTGCTGGATTCCCTCGCCGGGGTGGATCCGGCGCGCTGGAATGCGCTGGCGGGCGGTTCGCCGCCGTTGCAGCATGCCTTCCTGCACGCCCTGCACGAAAGTGGCGCGGCCGCTCCCGAAACCGGCTGGGTGCCACGCTATCTGGTGGCGCTGCAGGAAGGGGAGCTGGCAGGGGCGGTGCCGGTCTACGAGAAACATCATTCCTGGGGCGAGTTCGTGTTTGACTGGAGCTGGGCTGACGCCTACCGGCGCCAGGGCCTTGCCTACTATCCCAAGCTGCTGGTGGCGGTGCCCTTCACGCCGGTGCCCGGCCCGCGCATCCTGGCGCGCGATCCCGGCGTGCGGCGCGCCCTGGTGGCAGGCCTGGAAGCCTTGCGCGAACGGCTCGATGCCTCATCCGTGCATGTGCTGTTTCCCCTGGAAGAGGATGCGGCGCTGCTGCGGGAGGCGGGCTACGGGCAGCGTGAAGGGGTGCAGTTTCACTGGCACAACGCGGGCTATCGCGATTTCGATGGGTTCCTGTCCAGCCTCAACCATGACAAGCGCAAGAAGATCCGGCAGGAACGGCGGCGCGTGCAGGAGGCCGGCATCACGTTCGAATGGCGCGTGGGCGCGGACATCCGCCAACAGGACTGGGAGTTTTTCGAGCGCTGCTATCGCGCCACCTACCGCCAGCACGGCTCCGAACCCTATCTCAACCTGGATTTTTTCCAGCGCATCGGCCAGGCCATGGGTGAACAGCTGTGCCTGATCCTGGCCTGCCGCGACGGTGCGCCGCTGGCCGCCGCCCTCAACCTGTGGGGTGCAGGGCGCGCCTACGGCCGCTACTGGGGTGCCCTGGAGTACGTGCCGGGGCTGCATTTCGAAACCTGCTACTACCAGTCCATCGCCTTCTGCATTGCGCACGGCATCGGCGTGTTCGAAGGAGGCGCGCAGGGGGAGCACAAGCTGGCGCGCGGGCTCATGCCGGTGCGCACGGTGTCGCTGCACCGCATGGCCGATGAGCGCCTCGACCAGGCCGTGGCCGGCTTCCTGCGGCGCGAAGCGCTTGGCATCGAACACTACCGGCAGGAACTGGAAGAGCACGGGCCCTTCCGCAAGCCGGGCTAGGGCGGCATCAGGAGCGCAGGGTGGTGGCGGTCTGGCCGAACAGGAAACGCCGGGCGTCTTCCGTCACGGTGGGCGCCGCGTTGACGGTTTTGGCCAGCGCGTAGGCCCGCGCCGTGGCCGGGCGCGCACCGATGGCTTCAAACCAGCGCTTCACGTGCGGAAACTGGGCGAGGTCCTGGCCCTGCCGTTCGTGCGGCACGATCCAGGGATAAGCCGCCATGTCGGCGATGGTGTATTCGTTCCCGGCCACGAAGGGCCGGTCCGCCAGGCGCCGGTCCAGCACGCCGTACAGCCGGTTGGTTTCGTTTTCGTAGCGCGTGATGGCGTAGGGGATTTTTTCCGGGGCGTACTGGCGGAAATGGTGGTTCTGGCCCAGCATCGGGCCCAGTCCGGCCATCTGCCAGAACAGCCACTGCAGGGTTTCCTGGCGGCCGCGCAGGTCGGCCGGCAGGAAGCGCCCGGTTTTTTCCGCGAGGTAGAGCAGGATGGCGCCCGACTCGAACAGCGACAGGGGCGCGCCACCATCCGCCGGGGCGTGGTCCACCAGGGCGGGAATGCGGTTGTTGGGAGCGATGGCCAGGAACTCCGGACGGAACTGTTCGCCGGCACCGATGTTGACGGGAACGAGTCGGTAGGGCAGCCCCGCCTCTTCCAGGAACAGCGTGATCTTGTGACCGTTGGGCGTGGTCCAGTAGTACAGGTCGAGCATGGCGTGGCCCCTGAAGGCAGTGACGAAACGCCTTACTGTACACCAGCCGGCAGCGGTCCTCCCAGCAGTCGTTCCAGCAGTTCGCGCACGCTGCGGATCTGGCGCCCGAAAGGCAGGCGTCCGGCCGCTCCCGAAAAGAACAGTCCCTTGCGCAGGTCGCCGCGCAAGGCGGCGGCCAGCTGGGTGTCGATGCAGAACTGGCCCCAGTCCGCCTTGCCGTCGCGCAGTCCGCATTGGGCCAGGCAGTCGAACAGCAGGGTGCAGCGCGGCTTGGTGCGGGCGAGCGACTTGAGCTTGGCTTCAAAACGCAGGTAATGGGTGAGCCAGGGGGTGGCCACGGCGCGCGCCGGCAGTCCCGCCACGCTGGTGAAGGTCACCAGGTCTTCCGGCTTTGCTTCCGCCAGCACCTGCTTGAACACCGGGTGGGCGTCGCATTCTTCCGTGACGGCGAAGGGCGTACCGAGCTGCACGCCGTCTGCGCCCAGGTCCTGCAGGCGGCGGATGTCTTCGTGGGTGCGGATGCCGCCGGCGACGATGAGCGGGATGCGCCCTTCCAGTCCGGCGCTTTTGAGGAAAGCCAGGGTGTCGGGCAGCACCTGTTCGAATTCAAAGCGCGGATGCCCCAGGTCTTCCACGCGGGCGGCACCCAGGTGACCCCCGGCATGGGCCGGATGTTCGATCACGATGGCGTCGGGCAGGCGCTGCTTGCGTTCCCATTTTTTGACAATGAGCTGGATGCCGCGCGCGTCCGACAGGATGGGAATGAGCGCCACCTGCGGATGGTCGGCCGCCAGGTCCGGCAGGTCGAGCGGCAGGCCCGCGCCCACCACCAGCGCGTCCGCGCCGGAAGCGAGCGACTGCGCCACGTAATGGGGATAGTCGCTCACGGCCCGCATCACGTTCACGGCCAGCAGGCCGCGTCCCTGGGAAAGGGTCCGCGCCGCGGCGATTTCACGCGCCAGCGCTTCGCGGTTGGCGGCGTCCACGATGGCACGCGCCTGTCCGTTGTGGCGCAGGCCGCGCGTGCGCTCCAGCAGGTCCGGATGGTGGTGGCGCAGGTCGATGGAAGCGATGGTGCCCATGCCGCCCAGGGCGGCCACGGTGCCGGCCAGGCGGTGGGCGGAAATGCCCACGCCCATGCCGCCCTGTACCACGGGCAGCAGGGTTTTGCCCTTGATGACGAGGGGGCGCAACCCGTGCGTTTGCAGCCAGGCTTTCCAGAGGGGAGCGGATTCAGGGTCGTCGGGGGGGATCATGGGGTTCCTTTTTTACCAGCGGCCAAGGCTGCGCCTTTTCGGGCCCCCATGCTTTGATGCAGATCAAATTTCTGCGGGGAGCCCCAGGGCGATCTGACGGTAGAGCGCGGCGTTGATGTCGGTGGGCGTGACCATGCCCACCACGCGCCGGCTCTCGTCCAGCACGGGAATGTGGTGGATGTCGTGTTCGGCGATGGCGTGCACCAGTTCGGAAATGGACGTGCCGGTGTCCGCCGTGTACACCACGCGCGTCATGATCTGGCCCACCACTTCGGGTTTTTCGGAATGCAGGCCGGGCGTGCGCCGCAGCAGGTCCTTCAACCGCACGCCAAGGGCCGGGAAGGGGGCCGCGTCCAGCTGGCGCAGGAAATCCGTCACGGTCACGATGCCCTGCAGCCGGCCGAAGCCGTCCACCACCGGCAGGGCGCGGATGCCATGCAGGTGCAGTTCGCCCCAGGCGTCGTCAAGCTCGGTGCTGTAGGTCACGGTGACCAGGTCGCGCGACATCAGGTCGCCGCAGGTGAGGCCCGCGTGGCGTTCGAAGGCGTGTTCCACCGCCAGGTTGTAGAGGGTTACGAGTTCGCCTTCCTGCACGTCCACGAAGGCATCCAGACGCTTGAACGCGTACTCCAGGTCTTCGTGCATCAGCCCCACCCGTTCGGAGGGCGGGGCATCCTGCGTGTGGTGCGGGTTGGGTGCCACCTGCTGCGCATGCCAGGGATAGCGCCGGCGCAGCACCAGGTTGTTGATGAGCACGGCAAAGGCCAGCATGAGCAGCACGTTGACCACGGCGGCAGCGGCCAGCGTGCCCAGGGCACCCGTGCTGCGCGGAGCGGCCAGCACCATCATGAGCGGTACCGCGCCGCCGGGCGGATGGATGCAGTTGAGGCGCGCCATGCCCCACACGCAGGCGGCCACTCCCAGGGCGGCGGCCAGCGGCGGATAGGGTACCAGCAGCCAGGCGGCCACGCCGCAGGCAGTGCCCACCAGGTAGCTGCCCAGCAACGCCCAGGGCGCAGCCACCGGGCTGTGCGGCAGGGCATACAGGATCACCGTGCTGGCGCCCACCGGGGCCAGCAGCCAGAAGGCGCCCACCGGCCAGGCGTGCAGCAGCAGGCCGGCGCCGCCCACGAACAGCAGCGCGCCCAGGCTCGAGCGCCAGCGTTCGGCCGCGGACAGGGGCTGGGCGTCGATGTCGAAAAATCCCCGCAGGCGGGAACGCAGGAGGGTCCACATACGGTATTCAGCGTCCGGACATGCCGTTGGAAACAGCCCACACGGCCGCTTCCAGGCGGGAATGGAACTTGAGTTTCTTGAGCAGGTTGCGGATGTGCACCTTGACGGTGCTTTCCATGATGTCGAGTTCACGCGCGATCAGCTTGTTCGACAGGCCCTGGGCCAGGCAGGCCAGGATCATGGTTTCGCGCTCCGTGAGATCGGCGCGCGAGCGCGTTTCCACCGCCGATTCCTGACGCAGGGCCGTGGCCAGCAGGCTGGCCAGCCCGTCGCTGATGACGGTCTGGCCGAACAGGGCCGATTCGAGCTGGCGCAGCATGGTTTCCGGTTCGGTGTCCTTGAGCAGGTAGCCGTCCGCCCCCGCGCGGATGGCGGCCACCAGGTCATTGGCGTCGTCGGACACCGTCAGGATGACGATGCGCGATTCCACGTCCCGGGCCCGCAGCTGTTCCAGGGTGGCGATGCCGTCCAGGCGGCCTTTCATGTTGAGGTCGAGCAGGATCAGGTCGGGTTCCAGGGCCAGTGCCTTTTCGATGCCGGCTTCACCGTTTTCCGCTTCGCCCACGGGCGTCAGGGTCTTGGCGGAGGCGAGCAGCTGCAGCACGCCCTTGCGGAACAGGGGGTGGTCGTCGATGACGAGAACGGTGGCGGCGCTGGCAGTCGTCATGGGTCAGGACGCTTTCAGTTCCTGGGCATAGGGGGTGTTGGCCACGAAGCCCAGGTGCACGCGGGCGCCGCCCTGGGGGCGCGCCGTTACGTGCAGCTGTCCCTGCAGGATGGCGGCGCGGTCGCGCATGATGGTGAGTCCGTAATGGTGGCGTTCGGGCAGCGTGTCGGGAATGCCCACGCCGTCGTCTTCGATCACCACGTCCACGCGCCGCAGCGTGTCCGCCGTCAGGGACACGCGCGCCCAGGTGGCGTGGGCATGGCGCTGCACGTTGATGAGGGCTTCCCGGATGATGCTGGTGAGGTGGATTTCCTCGTTGGCGGTGAGCTGCATGCTGCCCATGTGCTGTTCCAGTTCGATCGGGTGGCCGCAGCGCCGCGACAGTTCCTGCACCATCTGGGCCAGTTCTTCGGTGAACGGCGTCTGCCCCGGGGCCAGCCGGAAGGTGGTGAGCAGTTCGCGCAGTTCGCTGTAGGCCGTGCCCAGCCCCACTTTCAGTTCTTCCACCGTGTCCAGCAGTTCCGGATGGGGCAGTGCGCCCAGCCGGGACTGCAGCAGGGCGATCTGGATCTTGAGGTAGGACAGCGTCTGCGCGATGGAATCGTGCAGTTCGCGTGCGATCACGGACCGTTCCTCCAGCACCGCCAGGCGGTGCCGTTCTTCCGCGCGCCGCGTGTTGGCGAGCGCCGTGGCCACGTGGCGTCCGACGGTTTCCAGCACCTGGGCCTGCCACGGTTCCAGCTTCTGTCCGGGCTGGAGCTGGAACGGCATCACGCCCTGCCACTGTCCGCCGCCGGTGAGCGGCACGCTCACCAGGTGCAGTCCGGCCAGGCGGTGCACGTTGATGGACGTCAGGAGTCCGCCGCCGCCAAAACAGATGGAGCAGCCCAGCGTGTCGCACAGCGCGGCGCGCTGCGTTTCGGGCATGCGCGTGGCGATCGGGTAGGCGCGTTCCTCTTCGCCCTGGCGCACGCAGATGATGCCGGGCCCAAGCCCCAGTTCCCGTTCCACGTCAGACAGCAGTTCCAGCAGCTTCTCCTGCGTGAGTTCGCCTTCCGACAGGCGCGAGGCGGTGCGGTAGAGCAGTTGCAGCGAATGGTGGTTCTGGCGGATTTCACGGGTTTTTTCCGCCACGCGCGCTTCCTGGCGCGCGGTGGTGAGGGCCGCCACCAGCACCAGGGACAGCAGCAGCGCGCCCAGCGTGGCGCGCAGCCACAGGATCTTGCTTTCCAGGTCCTGTTCGATGAGGTGCACCAGGCGGTCGATGCGGCCCACGAAGCCGGGCATTTCGGCCAGCAGGGCGCGGCTGCGGGCATCGCCTTGCGGGCCGGTGCCGGGGTGCGTGAGGGGGGCCAGCCGTTCCTGCCAGGTGTGCAGGATGTCGTTGGCGAGTGCGCCGGCGGTGTCGCGGTCGGAAGCAAAGCGCCGGGCGTCGTCCTGCAGCGTGCCCAGCCGGTGTTCAAATTCCGTGGCGGCCGCCTGCAGGGTGGCTTCGTCCTGGAACGAGGCGGCAGCCACGTGCCAGGCCAGCATGCGCAGGGAACCCGACGCGTTGATGGCGTTGGCTTCGCCGCGGCTGGCCTGGGCCAGGGCCGCCGCCGTCAGCACGGACAGCAGCGCCAGCAGCGACAAGGCGGCCAGGGCCAGGCCCAGGCGCCGTTGTTGCAGGTGTCGGATGAGCGATTTGAAGAAAGTCATGGCACAGCCATTGTGCGCCGGCTTGGCCGGTGGGGTAAACCGTACATTTTCTCCCGGCAGGTGCTGTCTCTCACATACCTCGTAATGGGTAGATCGCGTGCGGGCTACGCCTTTTGAAGAATTGCGGCCGCAAGGCGGGCAGTGACACCATGGCCCCACCCTCAAATTTCAAAGAAAGGACTGACACCATGAGCCTGTACGAACAAATTGGCGGCGATGCCGCCGTCAACGCCGCAGTGGACATTTTCTACCGCAAGGTGCTGCGCGACGACCGCATCAACCGCTTCTTCACCGGCGTGGACATGGAGCGCCAGGCCGCCAAGCAGAAGGCTTTCCTGACCATGGCGTTCGGCGGTCCCAACAATTACAGCGGTCTCGACATGCGCCGCGGCCATGCCCACCTGGTGGCCCAGGGACTGAACGACAGCCATTTCGATGCCGTGGTGGAAAACCTCGGCGCCACCCTCAAGGAACTCAACGTGCCGGACAGCCTGATCGCCCAGGTGGCGGCCATCGCGGAAACCACCCGCAACGACGTGCTGGGCAAGTGACGCGCGGCCCCATGACCGCCATCCGTTACCAGGACCGGACCTTCGACTGCGCGCCGGGGCAGACCGTGCTCGACTGCCTCACGGCAGGCGGCGTGGCGGTTCCGTCCTCGTGCCGCGCGGGGGTCTGCCAGTCCTGCCTGATGCGTGCCGAGGAAGGCGAGGTTCCGGCGGCGGCCCAGGCCGGCCTCAAGCCGACCCTGGCGGCGCAGGGCTATTTCCTGGCCTGCAGCTGCCGTCCGCAGGCGCCGCTCACCGTGGCCCTGCCGGACGCCGAGCGGCTGCGGATGGCGGCCGAAGTGGTCAGCATCGAGCCGCTCAATGCCGACATCGTGGCGGTGAAGCTCAAGCCCTCGCAGCAGATGGCCTACCGTGCCGGCCAGTTCATCCGGCTCTACAAGGATCCGGCCCAGTCGCGCTGCTATTCGCTCGCGAGCGTGCCGGAACTGGACGACCATCTGGAAATCCACGTGCGCGCCGTGCCCGGCGGGCAGGTGAGCGGGTGGGTGCACCGCGAGCTGCGTGCGGGCGATGCGGTGGAGATTGCCGATTCCTCGGGCCTGTGTTTCTACGTGGATGATCGCCCTGAACAGCCCTTGCTGCTGCTGGGCACGGGGTCGGGCCTGGCCCCGCTCTATGGCATCGTGCGCGACGCGCTCAACCAGGGGCACCGCGGACCGGTCTGGCTGTATCACGGCAGCACCGGGCCGCAGGGACTCTACCGCACCGGGGAGTTGGCGGCCCTGGCCGAACGCCATCCCGACTTTCATTACGTGCGTTGCGTGTCGGAAGGGGAGGCGCCCGCAGGGTTCCGGCCGGGCACGCCGCTCGATGCGGCATGTGCCGACCACCCGGTGCTGGACGGCTGGCGCGTGTTCCTGTGCGGCCATCCGGAACTGGTGCGCAAGGGCCGCATGCAGGCGTTTCTGGCCGGCGCTTCCATGGCGGACATTCACGCCGATCCGTTCGTGCCTTCGGGAGGCTTGGCGGCAGCTGCCTGATCGGGGTAGGCTCGGAGTATCCCTTACTCCCGGAGCCTGCCATGTCCCATCCACCGCTTGACGATGCCGCCCTCGACCAGCTGTTCCGCACGGCCCGCACAGCCCACGGCTTTCTGCCGCAGCCGCTGCCGCCGGGCACGGCGGAGCGCCTGTTCGAGCTGACCGAATGGGGGCCCACCGCCTTCAATGCGCTGCCGGCCCGCTTCGTGTTCATCCAGTCCCCTGCCGGCAAGGCCCGCCTCAAGCCGGTCCTGTCGCCCGGCAACGTGGCCCAGACCATGGCCGCACCGCTCACCGTGATCGTCGCCTACGACCTGCAGTTCCACGAACACCTGCCGCAACTGTTCCGCGCCTACGACGCCGCGCCGCTCTACCGCGACAAGCCGGAAGTGGCCGAGCCCGTGGCTTTTCGCAACAGCACCCTGCAGGGGGCTTATCTCATCATGGCGGCCCGTGCCCTGGGCCTGGATGCCGGCCCCATGTCCGGCTTCAACGCCGCAGCACTTAACCGCGAATTTTTTCCCGACGGCCGCTGCAAGGCCAATTTTCTCGTGAACATCGGCGTGGCCGATCCGGCCGCCAGCGCCGCGCGCGATGCCCGCCTGTCCTTCGCGCAGGCTGCCACGGTCCTGTAAAAAAAGGAGTACCTGCGGCCGGAGGTATTTCCTCCTGGTTTGACGCCAGCGCAATCCTGCCTATATCCTGCGCAATGGCAATAAATTGAAATATAAGAAAAGCCATAAATGGGGATTTTAAAAAAACCATCATCACGACGCGGAGGCTGTTCATGAATCTGGGTATCCTGGCAAAGGAGCACACGGTCGCAGGACCGGGTTTCAATCGTTGGCTGGTGCCGCCTGCGGCATTGGCCATTCATCTGTGTATCGGCATGGCCTACGGCCTGTCCGTATTCTGGTTGCCGCTTTCCAAGACGGTGGGTGCGGCCTGTCCGGCGGACATGTCGCTCTGGTCTGAACTGTTTGTCACGAGCTGCGACTGGAAAGTGTCGAGCCTGGTGTGGACCTTCACCATCGGCATCGTGTTCCTGGGACTTGCCGCGGCAGTTTTCGGCGGCTGGCTGGAACACGCCGGCCCGCGCAGGGCAGGCGCGGTGGCGGCCCTGTGCTGGGGCGGCGGCTGGCTCATATCCGCCTACGGCGTCACGGTGCACCAGCTGTGGATGATCTGGCTGGGCCTGGGTTTCCTGGGCGGCATCGGTCTGGGCCTGGGCTACATTTCGCCTGTGTCCACCCTCATCAAGTGGTTCCCTGACCGGCGCGGCATGGCCACCGGCATGGCCATCATGGGGTTTGGCGGCGGCGCCATGATCGGCTCCCCCCTGGGCGTCATGCTCATGAACCATTTCGCCTCGGCGCCCGGCAAGCCCGGCGTGGCGTCCACGTTCGTGGTCTTCGGCATCATCTACTTCCTGTTCATGATGGGCGGCGCCTTCGGTTACCGCGTGCCGGCCACGGGCTGGAAGCCGGAAGGCTGGAGTCCCGAGCAGGGCAAGGAAAAGAAACACGTGACCACCGGCCACGTGCACCTCTCGGTGGCCTGGAAAACCCCTCAGTTCTGGCTGATCTGGATGGTGCTGGCCATGAACGTGTCGGCCGGCATCGGCATCATCAGCATGGCCTCTCCCATGCTGCAAGAAATTTTTGCGGGCAAGCTGATCAGCCTGCAGGTGGGTTTCAATGACCTCACGCCGGACCAGAAGAAAGCCATCGCGGCCATTGCCGGCGGCTTCACCGGCCTGCTGTCCCTGTTCAACATTGTGGGGCGCTTTTTCTGGGCTTCCCTGTCGGACTGGGTCGGCCGCAAGCACACCTACTATGCGTTTTTCCTGATTGGCATCGCCCTCTACAGCAGCGCCACCACCCTGGCCCACGGGGGACACCTGGCACTGTTCGTGCTGGCCTTCTGCATCATCCTGTCCATGTACGGCGGCGGTTTCTCCACGGTACCGGCTTACCTGGCCGACATTTTCGGCACGCAGATGGTGGGCGCCATTCACGGTCGCCTGCTCACGGCCTGGTCCACGGCCGGCATCGTGGGTCCTGTGGTGGTGACCTACATCCGCGACACCAACCTGGCGGCCGGCGTGCCGCGCGACCAGCTGTACGACAAGACCATGACGTACCTGGTGATCATGCTGGTGATCGGCCTGGTCTGCAACTTCCTGGTGCGTCCGGTGGCAGAGAAAAACCTCATGACCGAAGCGGAACTGGCGGCGGAAAGGCAGCTGGCCCACGAACGGGCGGCGGCCGCTGCCAGCGAGATTTCCGGGGCGGTGGTGTCGGAAGCCAAGTCCGGTACCGGAACCCTGGTCCTGGCCTGGCTGGCCGTGGGGATTCCCCTGCTGTGGGGCTTCTTCATCACGGTGGACAAGGCCTGGGTGCTGTTCAAGTAAGCCGGACCGTTCGGGCAAGGAAGAGCCGGGTGCGCTGCACCCGGCTTTTTTTTCAGGGGATCATTCCGGCGCCTGTTCCAGCGCTTGGCGCAAGGCGGCGAGCTGCTGCTGCAGCGCGCCCAGTTCTTCCGGCGTCAGCCGGGCAAAAGCCGGCGCGAGCCAGGCCAGATGGGCCGGAAATACCCGGTCAAACAGGCGTTGGCCGGCGGGCGTGAGTTGCACCAGCACGCTGCGCTTGTCTTCCGGGTTTTCACGGCGCGTGATCAGGCGCTTCTTTTCCAGTCGTTCCAGCACCCCGGTCAGGGTGCCTTTCACCATCAGCGTTTTTTCCCCGATGTCGCGGCAGCTCAGGCCGGGCGTGTTACCCAGCGTGGCGATCACGTCGAACTGGCTCGTGGTCAGTCCCAGCGCGCGGATATGGCGCGCCGAAAAACTGTCGAAGGCCTGGTAGGTGCGTACCAGTTCGCGCAGGAGGGGCAGGAAGTTCATGGTTGCAAATTTGGTACGAATGCGTACAATATAGTTTGCATGCGTACATTATACGCCGCCTCGCGGCGAAACCCCAATGTCTGAGGACCTGATCATGGCAACGATTGCAGTGGTGTATCACAGTGGCTACGGCCACACCAAAAAGCACGCGGAAGCGGTGGCTGCCGGCGCCGGCGCCGAGCTCATTCCCATCGACGCGGAAGGCAACCTGACGGAAGCCCAGTGGGCCCGGCTGGATGCCGCGGACGCCATCATCCTGGGTTCGCCCACCTACATGGGCAGCGTGTCCTGGCAGTTCAAGAAATTCGCGGACGCCAGTTCCAAGCCCTGGTTCCACCAGAAGTGGAAGGACAAGCTGTTTGCCGGGTTCACCAACTCCGCCACCATGAACGGCGACAAGCTGTCCACCCTGCATTACCTGTTCACGCTCGCCATGCAGCACGGCGGCCTGTGGGTCGGCACCGGCATGATGCCGTCCAACAGCAAGGCAGCCCAGCGCAACGACGTGAACTTCGTGGGGTCTTTTTCCGGCGCCATGATGCAGACGCCGTCCGATGCATCGGTGGAGGAAGTGCTGCCGGGCGACCTGGAAACGGGCCGCCGCTTTGGCGAACGGGTGGCCCAGGCGGCCGCGCGCCTGAAGGGGTAAACTGGACACCATGAGAATCCTTCACACCATGCTGCGCGTGGGCAACCTGGACCGGTCCGTGGCGTTTTATCGCGACGTGCTCGGCATGCGCGAACTGCGCCGCAAGGATTATCCGGACGGGCGCTTCACCCTGGCGTTCATGGGCTTCCAGCCGGAAGCCGAAGGCGCCGTGCTGGAGCTCACCCACAACTGGGACACGGAACGATACGACCTGGGCAACGCCTACGGCCACATCGCCATCGAGGTGCCGGACGCCGCGCAGGCCTGCGCGGCCGTGCGTGCGCGCGGCGGCAAGGTGGTGCGCGAAGCGGGGCCCATGAAGCACGGCAGCACCGTGATCGCGTTCGTGGAAGATCCCGACGGCTACAAGATCGAGTTCATCCAGCACGGCACCCAGCACGACTGAATGCCGGGGCCGGCCCTGCGCCGGGGTAGAATGCAGGGCATGAACGCACCACACGAAACGGAAGTCCTGGAAACCGGTGCCGGCATGGCCGGCCTGGGGGCGCCGCACGTGGTGGTGGTGCCCACCGATCCCCTGCCGGACCCCTACTGGGTGGCGTGGAATGCGGCACTGGCGCAGGCCCTGGGGCTGCCCGCCCAGCCGGACCAGGGCTGGCTGCGCCGCCTGTCCGGACATGGGGCCGAGTCCCCCTGGTGCAGCGCCTACGCCGGACACCAGTTCGGCGTGTGGGCGGGCCCCCTGGGCGACGGACGCGCACACACCCTGGGCCTGCTTACCCTGGCGGGCCAACCCCAGGAAATCCAGCTCAAGGGCGCCGGGCGCACGCCGTTTTCCCGCATGGGGGACGGCCGTGCCGTGCTGCGTTCCTCCATTCGCGAATACCTGGCTTCGGAAGCGCTGGCCGGGCTTGGCATTCCCACCACGCGCGCGCTGGCCGTCACCGGCTCCGCCTTGCCGGTGCAACGCGAAACCCTGGAAACCGCCGCCATCGTCACGCGCGTGGCGCCCTCTTTCATCCGGTTCGGCCATTTCGAACATTTCGCCCATCACGGCCATCACGACGCGCTGCAGCGCCTCACCGACCACGTGATCGCGCGCTTCTATCCCGAATGCGCGCAGGCACCCGTGCCGGCGCAGGCCCTGCTGGCCGCGGTGGCGCAACGCACCGCGCACCTCATGGCGCGCTGGCAGGCCGTGGGCTTCTGCCACGGCGTGATGAACACGGACAACATGTCGATCCTGGGACTCACGCTCGACTACGGCCCGTTCGGTTTCATGGACGGCTTTGATTTTCACCACGTGTGCAACCATTCCGACAGCCACGGACGCTATGCCTACGACCAGCAGCCGCGCATCGGCTGGTGGAATTGCGCAGCGCTGGGCAGCGCCCTCATGCCCCTCATCGGCGACGAGGATGCCGTGCGCGAAGCCCTGGACGGCTATGCGCCCGCCTTCCAGGCGGCGCTCGCGGACGCCTTCCGGGCCAAGCTGGGGCTGGCGGTGCCCATGGAAGACGATTACCGCCTGGCAAGCGGACTGCTCACGCTGCTGCACGAAAGCCATGCCGATTACACCGGGTTTTTCCGGGCGCTGTGCGGCTTGCGCCGGGACGCGCCGGAAAGCGACGGCCCCCTGCGTGACCGCCTGCTGGAGCGCGACGCGTTCGATCGCTGGGCGCGCGACTACCGCGCGCGCCTGGCCGCAGAGCACTCGCGCGACGAGGAGCGGGCGCAAGCCATGCGGCGCGTCAATCCCAAGTACGTGCTGCGCAATTACCTGGCGGAACTGGCCATCCGCGACGCCCGCGACGGACGTTTCGACACCCTGGAGATGCTTGCCCGCGTGCTGGCCGCCCCCTTCGACGAACATCCCGGGCAGGAGGCCTGGGCGGGCGAACCGCCCGACTGGGCCGGCACCCTGTCCGTGAGCTGTTCTTCATGAGCGCCGCGCCCCGCAGCTACAAATACTACGATCTCATCATGGCCGCCTTCGTGTGCGTGCTGCTGTGCTCCAATTTCATCGGGGCCGCCAAGCAGACCACGGTGAGCCTGCCGGGCCTGGGCACGCTCACGGTGGGCGCCGGCGTGCTGTTCTTCCCCATTTCCTATTTTTTTGGCGACGTGCTGACCGAAGTGTACGGCTATGCCCGCGACCGCCGGGTGGTGTGGGCGGGCTTCGGCGCGCTCCTGTTCGCGTCCCTCATGGCCTGGGTGGTGGTGCACCTGACGCCCGCGCCCAATGCCTTCATGGCCGTGTTCCAGGGGCAGCTCGAAGGCGTGTTCGGCAACGCCTGGCGCATCGCGCTGGCTTCCATGCTGGCCTACTGGAGCGGCAGTTTCGCCAACAGCTACGTGCTGGCCAAAATGAAAGTGCGGACCCAGGGGCGCTGGTTGTGGATGCGCACCATCGGCTCCACGGCCGTGGGCGAGGCGCTCGATTCCCTGCTGTTTTACGGCGGCGCCTTCTACGGCGTGTGGGACACCCACGACCTGATCCAGGTGGCGCTGCTGGAATACGTGCTCAAGACCCTGTGGGAAGTGCTGGCCACGCCGGTCACCTACTGGCTGGTGGGGCTGCTCAAGCGTGCCGAGCACGAGGACCACTACGACCGGCGCACGCGTTTCACGCCGTTTTCCCTGAAAGTGTGAGTTCGAAGGAGGTCACATGAACCGCAACGAACGCTGTTACGACGATGCTGCCGTGCGCGAGCGGCTTGCCCGCAGCCTGCCACACTGGCGGCTGGAAGGCGGGGAACTGGTGCGCGATTACCGCACCGAAGGATGGAAAGCCACGCTCATGGTGGTGAACGCCCTGGGCCACCTGGCCGAAGCCGCCTGGCACCATCCGGACCTTGAAGTGTCCTGGGACCGGGTGCGGGTGAAGCTGCACAATCACGCGGCGCGCGGCATCACCGACAAGGATTTCGAGCTGGCCCTCAAAATGGAAGCGCTCATCCAGTGGCAGCCGGGGCGCGAAGACGGCGCGCTGGAAGGCACGCCGCAGGACCCCGTCCACCGCTACGTTCGCTACGATGCCTGAGCTGCCCGAAGTGGAAGTCACGCGGCGCGGCATTGCACCGCACCTGGAAGGGCGTCGCATCGAGGCCGTGGTGGTGCGCGAAGGGCGCCTGCGCTGGCCGGTGCCGGAGGCGCTGGCGCGCTGTCTGCCGGGCCAGGCCGTGACGGCCGTGCGCCGCCGCGCCAAGTACCTGCAGCTCGACACCGCTGCGGGCACCCTGTGGATCCATCTCGGCATGTCCGGTTCACTGCGCATCCTCACCCGGACGGCGCCGCCGGGACGGCACGATCACGTGGACCTGGTGTGCGGCGGCGTCACGCTGCGCTACAACGACCCGCGCCGCTTCGGCGCCTGGCTCTGGCAGGCGGCCGGCACCCCGCCGCCGTTGCCGGGCGGGGCGGACCACGGGCTGGGGCTGGAGCCGTTCGATCCCGCCTTCACGGGCGCCCATTTCCATGCCGCCACGCGCACGCGTTCGGCGCCCGTCAAGCAGGTGCTGCTGGCGGGCGACGTGGTGGTAGGGGTGGGCAACATTTACGCGAGCGAAGCGCTGTTCCGCGCCGGCATCCATCCGGCGCGCGCCGCGCGGCGCATCGGGCAGGCGCGCTATGAGCGGCTGGCGGGGGCGATCCGGGACGTGCTGGCACAGGCCATCGACCAGGGCGGCAGCACGCTGCGGGATTTCGTGGACAGCCGGGGAGAGCCAGGTTATTTCCAGCAGTCGCACCAGGTGTACGGACGCACGGGCCAGCCCTGCGTGCGCTGCGGCACGCCCATCCGCCAACTGCGCCAGGGCCAGCGTTCCACCTGGTATTGTCCGCGCTGCCAGCGCTAGCGGTTGCGCAGGGCCGTGAGGGTGGACTCGTAGCGTTGCTTCAGGGTGTCGTTGCTGTTCACGGCAAAGCCCAGGTCGTGGATCAGGCCGTCGTTGAGGCCGTACACCCAGGCATGCACCGTGAGGTCCTGGCCGCGGGCCCAGGCGTCCTGCACCACCGTGGTGTGGCACACGTTGACCGCCTGTTCCACCGCGTTCAGTTCGCACAGGCGGTCGTGGCGCGTTTCCGGGGCGCACTGTTCCACCAGCGGCTGGTGCTTTTCGTGCACGTCGCGCACGTGGCGCAGCCAGTTGTCGGCAATGCCCACGCGCGTGCGGTTGAGTGCCGCGTGCACGCCGGAGCAGCCGTAATGGCCCACCACCATGATGTGGCGCACCTTGAGCAGGTCCACCGCGAACTGGATCACGGAAAGGGAATTGAGGTCGGTGTGGACCACCACGTTGGCCACGTTGCGGTGCACGAACACTTCGCCGGGCGCGAGCCCCGTGATCTGGTTGGCGGGCACGCGCGAATCGGAGCAGCCGATCCACAGGAACTCGGGGGCTTGCTGCAGGGCCAGGTTTTTGAAGAAATCCGGATCGTCGGCGAGCACGCCGCGGACCCAGTCCCGATTGTTTTCGAAAAGATGGCTGAGCGGGTTCATGTGCGCATTATACCCAGGAGCCGGCCTCCGATCTAAGCATCATAGGGAAAAGCTGATGCACTGCCCTGTGAAACACTGCTTTACCCACCCCGGTTTTTTGAGAGAATAGGCCCAGGTCCCCTCAATTTCGGTCAGGTGTCGATGAAGCTGGAAAGGCAGTTCCTGCTGTTGGTCACAGGCGTGTTCGTGTTCGCCTCGTTGATCGTCTGGCTGGTATTCCGCAGCATGGCCACCGAAATCAACCGGGAATGGAGCGGGCAGCTTATCGAACGCCAGGTGCTGTTCGACAAGTACCGCACGTTTTCTCCGCTCACCCGGGAAATCGCGCTCGCCCGCAAGCTCGCCGTCGAGCCCGCGCTGCTGCGCATGGCGCAGGACGAGAGCGATCCGGCGGCGCGCCGCGCGGGGCTTGCGGTGCTGGAAAGTTACCGCGCCCGTTTTGCCGACCGCAGCGTCTTTGCCGCCCTGGCCGCCAGCGGCCACTATTACTTCAATGATGCCGCTTCCGACTACCAGGGGGCGGAACTGCGCTACGACCTGTCGCGCGACAACCCCTCCGATCGCTGGTTCTTTGCCACCATCACGGAAGGCAAGCCTTACCAGCTCAATATTTCCCGCGACAGCCACCTCCAGGTGACCAAGGTCTGGATCAACGTCCTGCTGCGCAGCGGCGACCGGGTGCTGGGCGTGGTGGGCACGGGCATGAACCTGTCGGAATTCATTGCCCAGACCGTCAACATCACGCAGGAAGGCATCCACAATTTCTTCATCGACGAAAACCTGGCCATCCAGCTTTCGGGCGATCCCC
>JAGWTQ010000083.1 GCA_028868905.1 Betaproteobacteria bacterium | reverse complement strand
CAGCTCACGGATTTCACGCCCCTGTACTGCCAGGACGGCTCGGAAGCGGTGGTGAGCCAGTTCGACAAGGACGACGTGGAAAAAGTGGGCCTGGTGAAGTTCGACTTCCTGGGGCTGCGCACGCTCACCATCCTGGACTGGGCCGAACGCTACATCCGGGCCATGCCGGACCACCCGGAGGCCGCCGATTTCCGTCTGTCGGACATTCCGCTGAACGATCCGGCCACCTACGCCCTGTTCGGTTCCGGCAACACCACGGCCGTGTTCCAGCAGGAATCGCGCACCGCCAAGGATCTGGAAAAACGCCTCAAGCCCGACAGCTTCGAGGACATCATCGCCCTCATGGCGCTCAACCGTCCCGGCCCCCTGCAGTCGGGCATGGTGGACGACTTCATCAACCGCAAGCAGGGGCGCGCCAAGGCGGAATATTTCCACCAGTCGCTTGAGCCCGTGTTGCGGCCTACCTACGGCGTGATCGTGTACCAGGAACAGGTGATGCAGATCGCCCAGGTGCTGGCGGGCTACACCCTGGGCGGCGCCGACCTGCTGCGGCGTGCCATGGGCAAGAAGAACGCGGCCGAGATGGCGCAGCAGCGCACGCGCTTCATCGAAGGGGCGACCGAACGCGGCATTGCCGTCAAGCTCGCCACCCAGCTGTTCGACCTGATGGAAAAGTTTGCCGAATACGGCTTCAACAAATCCCATTCGGCCGCCTACGCGCTGGTGTCCTACCAGACGGCCTGGCTCAAGGCCCATTACCCCGCGGCCTTCATGGCGGCCACGCTGTCGGGCGACCCGGACGACACCGACAAGGTGGCGGTGTTCGTGGAAGACGCGCGCCGCAACGGCCTCGTCATCCTGCCGCCGGACGTGAACGCCTCGCAATACCGTTTCGTGCCGGTCAATGCCCGCGAAATCCGCTACGGCCTGGGTTCGGTGAAAGGCACCGGCGAATCCGCCGCCCTCGAGATCGAGCGCCAGCGCGAAGCGGGCGGCCCCTACCGCGACCTGTTCGATTTCTGCCTGCGTACGGACAAGCGCGTGGTCAACCGGCGCGTGGTGGAAGCACTGGTGAAGGCGGGCGCTTTCGACAGCCTGGGCGAAGAACGCGCCACGCTGCTGGCGTCCATGGACGATGCGCTCGAACTGGCCGAACAGGCGGCGCGCCACACCCATCAGGGCGGGCTGTTCGGGGGCGAAGCGGAAACGGCGGTGGCGCCCGTGGGGCTTACGGTGGTGCCGCCCTGGTCCCTCAAGGAAAAACTTGCCCACGAAAAGTCCGTGCTCGGTTTCTATTTCAGCGGCCATCCTTTCGCTGCCTACCGCTGCGAAGTGGAAGGCTTCGTGTCACGGGCACTGGCCGACCTCGTGCCCCAGTCCGACCCCGTGGTGGTGGCGGGGGTGGTGGCGGCGAGCCGCATCCAGCAGACGCGCCGCGGCCGCATGGGGCTGGTGGTGCTGGATGACGGCACGGCCAAGGTGGAAGTGGCGATTTTCAGCGAACTGTTCGACACCGTGCGCCCCCTGCTCAAGGAAGACCAGGTGCTGGTGGTGGAAGGCAAGGCGGCGCTCGATCACTTCACCCAGGGCGTGCGCCTGACGGCGGAAGCCGTGCATTCCCTGGAGCAGGCGCGCACCCTGTTTGCCCGCGGCCTGCGCCTGTCCATGAACGGCCAGGCGGATGCGGCGCGGCTGGCCGCCATTTTCAAGCCCTACTGGCCCGGCACCTGTCCGGTGCGGGTGCGCTACACCAACGGCAATGCCAGCTGTGAAATGGAATTGCCGCCGGCGCGGCTGGAAGAAGCGTTGCTCGCGGAGCTGGGCGCCTGGCTGTCGGAGTCCGGCGTGCAGGTGATCTACCGCAACGGACCCGCAGGCAGCACCGCTACTTGATGCGCAGGCCGGGCGTGGCGCCGCTGTCGGGCGACAGCAGGTAGAGGCCGTTGCCGTCGCCGGCGGCCAGCACCATCCCCTGGGATTCCCCAAAGCGCATCTTGCGCGGACTCAGGTTGGCCACCATCACGGTGAGCCGGCCCACCAGCTGTTCCGGCGTGTAGACGCTTTTGATGCCGGCAAACACCGTGCGCTGTTCCAGGCCGATGTCGAGGGTGAGCTTGAGCAGCTTGTCCGCTTCGGGCACGGCTTCGGCCGCCACGATGCGCGCCACGCGCAGGTCGATGCGGGAGAAATCGTCGATGCCGATGGTTTCGGACACGGCCGGTACAGGCGCCGCTTCGGGTTTGGCCGCCGCGGCCGGGGCGGAAGGTGTCAGCTCCTTGCTGGCCGCCACCAGGGCTTCCACCTGCTTGGGGTCGATGCGCGTGACCAGGTGCTGGTAGGGGTGGATGCGCCGCCCCGCCAGCGACGCTTCGGCTGATGCCTGGCGCCAGTCGAGCGCCGGAATGTCGAGGAACGCTTCCACTTTTTCCGCCATCACCGGCAGCACCGGCTTGAGGAACAGCGTGAGCAGCCGGAACATTTCCAGGGCGCCCGTGCACGCCTGCTGCAGGGCGTCGCGCGCCGTCTCGTCCTTGGCAAGCTCCCAGGGACGGGCCGCGTCCACAAACTGGTTGGCGGCATCCGCCAGTTCCATGATTTCGCGCACGGCCTTGCCGAATTCGCGCGCGTCGTAGAGCGCCGCCACGGACTCGGCCTGGGCGTAGAAGCGCGCCGCCAGGGCTTCGGCGTCCGGGTGCAGACGCGCCGCGAGCTGTCCGTCAAAGCGCTTGGCAATGAAGCCGGCGCAGCGGCTGGCGATGTTGACGTACTTGCCCACCAGGTCGCTGTTCACGCGTGCCACGAAATCGTCCAGGTTGAGGTCGATGTCATCCATGCCGTCGTTGAGCTTGGCGGCATAGTAGTAGCGCAGGTATTCGGGGTCGAGGTGGCGCAGGTAGTTGCCGGCGGTGATGAAGGAGCCGCGGCTTTTCGACATCTTCTGCCCGTTGACGGTCAGGAAGCCGTGCACGAACAGGCGCGTGGGCGTGCGAAAGCCCGAACATTCCAGCATGGCGGGCCAGAACAGCGAATGGAAGTAGAGAATGTCCTTGCCGATGAAATGGTACAGCTCGGTGGCGCTGCCCTTTTTCCAGAAGGCATCGAAGTCCAGTCCGCGCTCGGAAGCGAGCTTGCGGAAGGTGCCGATGTAGCCGATGGGGGCGTCCAGCCAGACATAGAAGAACTTGTTGGGGGCGCCGGGAATTTCAAAGCCGAAGTAGGGGGCGTCGCGTGAAATGTCCCAGTCGGTGAGGCCGGCATCGAACCATTCGTCGAGCTTGTTGGCCGCCTCTTCCGGAATGGTGCCGGAACGGGTCCATTCGCGCAGGAACGTTTCGCAGGCCCCCAGCCGGAAGAAATGGTGTTCGGAGGTCTTGCGTACCGGAGTGGCGCCGGAGACGGCGGACACCGGGTTGATGAGGTCGGTGGGGGCGTAGGAAGCGCCGCACACTTCGCAATTGTCGCCGTACTGGTCCTTGGCATGGCAGCGGGGACATTCGCCCTTGATGAAACGGTCGGGCAGGAACATGCCGCGCGCCGGATCGTACAGCTGTTCGATGGGCCGGATGCTGATGAGCCCTTCCGCCTTCAGGCGGTTGTAGATTTCTCCCGCGTACTCGCGCGTTTCCGGCGAATGGGTGCTGTAGTACAGGTCGTGCTGGATGTGGAAGCCGGCGAAGTCGCGCATGTGCTCCGTGCGCGCCTTTTCGATCATCTGTTCGGGCGTGATGCCCTGGGCTTCCGCCGCCAGCATCACGGGCGTGCCGTGGGTGTCGTCGGCGCAGATGAGATAGACCGTGTGGCCGCGCATGCGCTGGTGCCGCACCCAGATGTCGGTCTGGATGTGCTCGACCATGTGCCCGAGGTGGATGCTGCCGTTGGCGTAAGGCAGCGCGCTGGTGACCAGGAGGGTGCGGCTCATCGGGGCGTCGCTGAAAAAGGTGCTAGTTTAACAACCTCCCGCCGCAATATCGATACTTCTTCATATCCTCTATAATCCCAGGATCACGATTTTCCCGAACGAGTGGACGAGGACGAAGGATCATGGCAATCGCAGAACGCGACGTGGACACGCTGGTCAAGGCACTGACCGACCCCAATACCGGAAAAACCCTGGGCAGCGCCAAGGCGGTGCGCCAGGTGCAGGTGGCCGACGGGACCGTGACGGTGGAGCTGGAACTGGGCTATCCGGCCCGGACCCTGGGCGCTGCCGTGCGCGAAGCGGTGGAAGGCGCCCTGCGCGGCCAGCCCGGCGTGAGCGCCGTGACGGTCAAGATCGACTGGCGCATCAAGGCCCATGCGGTGCAGGCGGGCCTGAAACCGCTGGCCGGCATCCGCAACGTGGTGGCGGTGGCGTCCGGCAAGGGCGGCGTGGGCAAGTCCACCACGGCCGCCAACCTGGCCCTGGCGCTGGCCGCCGAAGGCGCTCGCGTGGGCGTACTCGATGCCGACATTTACGGCCCCTCCCAGCCCACCATGCTGGGCGTGTCGGGTCATCCGCAAAGCGCCGACGGGCGAACCATGCTGCCGCTCGTAGGGCATGGCCTGCAGACCATGTCGGTGGGCTACCTCATCGACCCCGACCAGCCCATGGTGTGGCGTGGTCCCATGGTGACCCAGGCGCTGGAGCAGCTGCTGCGCGACACCCAGTGGGACGACCTCGACTACCTGATCGTGGACATGCCTCCCGGCACCGGCGACGTCCAGCTCACGCTGGCGCAGAAAGTGCCGGTCACGGGCGCCGTGATCGTGACCACCCCGCAGGACATCGCGCTGCTGGACGCCCGCAAGGGCTTCAAGATGTTCGAAAAGGTGGGCGTGCCCATCCTGGGCGTGGTGGAAAACATGAGCACCCACATCTGCTCGAAATGCGGACATGAGGAACACATTTTCGGGGCCGGCGGCGCAGAAAAAATGTGCGCCGACTTCGGCACCGAACTGCTGGGCGCGCTGCCGCTCGACATCCGCATCCGCGAGGAAACCGATTCCGGCAATCCCACCGTGGTGGCCGAGCCCGACGGCGCGATCGCCCAGACCTACCGCGCCATCGCGCGGCGCCTGGCGGTCAAGGTGGCCCTGCGCAGCGAGGACCACGCAGCCAAGTTCCCCAAAATCGTCGTCCAGAACTCTTAAGAAGGTTTTCCATGAGCATCAAGTCCGACCGTTGGATCCGGTCCATGGCCGA
>JAGWTQ010000022.1 GCA_028868905.1 Betaproteobacteria bacterium | reverse complement strand
GTCGTCGGAATTGACCGCTTTCACGGCTTCCAGGTAGTGGGTGATGGCCGAATAGAGGCCGGCCTGAACCATGGTCGGCATTTTCTTGTGACGTGCGAAGAAGCGCTTGGACCAGGCGCGCGTTTCGGGATTCATGTCCCAGTAGAACGCTTCGGTCAGGTACATGCCCTGGGTGGCCTTGAGGCCCAGGCTGTTGATGTCGGTGATGAACATCAGCAGTCCGGCCAGGGTCTGCTTGGGAGTGATGCCAAATTCCGACGCCTGCTTGATGGAGTTGATGGTGTCCGCGCCCGCATTGGCCAGGCCGATCACCTGGGCGCCCGAAGCCTGCGCCTTGAGCAGATACGACGAGAGGTCGGTGCTGGGGAAGGGGTGGCGTACCGAACCCAGCACCTTGCCGCCGCTGGCTTCGATGACGGCCGTGGTGTCCCTTTCAAGTGATTGGCCAAACGCATAGTCCGCAGTCAGGAAATACCAGGTCTTTCCACCCTGCTTCACCACCGCCTTGCCCGTGCCGTTGCCGGTGGCGTAGGTGTCGTACACCCAGTGCACGCTGACGTCATTGCAGTCTTCGTTGGTGATGCGCGAGGAGCCTGCGCCGGTAATGAGCGCGATCTTGTTTTTTTCCTTGGCCACTTTCATGACCGCAAGGGCGGTGGTGCTGGAAACCAGTTCCGTGACCACGTCCACTTGTCCCCGGTCAAACCATTCACGGGCCTTGTTCGAGGCGATGTCGCCCTTGTTCTGGTGGTCGGCGGATACGATTTCGACTTTGAAACCCGGTTTCTGCTTGGCGAGGAAATCCTCCACGGCCATGTTGGCCGCAATGACTGCGCCGGGGCCTGCCAGATCGGAATAGGCCCCCGACATGTCGGTGAGGACACCGATGCGAACCACGCCATCGGAAATTTGAGCCTGGGCAGGGATGGCAACGCCCAGGCCCAGGGTCAGGGCCAGGCCCACAATCGTGGAACGCAAGGCAAAGGGGACGACAGTCTTCTTGGTTTTCATTGATTTCCTCCTCCAGCAGGTTATATGGGTCAGACACCCAACAGTTCTTGCAAGGCTTCTTTTTTCTCGGCCAGTTCGCTTTGTGTGAGTTGCAGGCCGGCCCGGCCGTGTTCTACCACGATCATGCGGTCGGCCAGGGACGCGGCGAAATGGAAATTCTGTTCCACCAGCAGAATGGTATACCCCCGGGTCTTGAGCAGGGCAATCACTTCGGCCAGCCGTTCCACGATGACCGGAGCGAGCCCTTCGGAAATTTCGTCCAGCAACAGCAGGCGGGCGCCGGTTCGCAGGATGCGGGCCAGGGCCAGCATTTGCTGTTCGCCGCCGGACATGCGCGTGCCCTGGCTGTGGCGCCGTTCCTTGAGGTTGGGGAAGAGGTGGTAGATTTCATCCAGCGACAGGCCGCCGCTTGCCACCACAGGGGGCATGAGCAGGTTTTCCTCGCACGTGAGCGAGGCGTAGATGCCGCGTTCTTCGGGGCAGTAGCCCAGGCCCAGGCGGGCGATCCGGTGCGGCGGCCAGTGGATGGTTTCCGTCCCGTTCACCATGATCGATCCGGTGCGGCGCCCCGTCAGGCCCATGATGGCGCGCAGCGTCGTGGTGCGGCCGGCACCGTTGCGGCCGAGGAGCGACAGGCATTCGCCCCGGTTGATGGAAAAATCCATGCCGTGAAGGATGTGGGATTCGCCGTAGAACGCGTGAAGGCCGGTGACCCGCAGGTATTCAATGTCGCTCATGCCGTGGCCCCGCGTTCGAAATGTCCGGCCTTGGCGCCCATGTAGGCCGACACCACGTCCGGATGGGCAGCGATTTCCGCATAGGTTCCTTCCGCCAGCACGGAACCGCGGGCGAGAACCGTGATCCGGTCCGAAATGCCGGCAACCACTTTCATGTTGTGCTCCACCATGAGGGTGGTGCGCGTGGCGGAGACCGACTTGATGAGGGCCATGACGTGCTCCACGTCCTCATGTCCCATGCCCTGGGTCGGCTCGTCCAGCAACAGCAGCTCGGGGTCGAGCGCCAGGGTGGTGGCGATTTCCAGGGCGCGCTTCTGCCCGTAGGGCAGTTCCACGGCCAGGCGTTGGGCGTGCGCTTCGAGTCCCACTTCAGCCAGCAGGGTCATGGCGCGCGGGTTGAGGGCATCGAGCGTGCGCACCGGGCGCCAGAAATGAAAACTGTTGCCCAGCGGACGCTGCAGCGCGATGCGGATGTTGTCCAGCACGGTGAGGTGGGGGAAAACCGCGGAGATCTGGAAGGAGCGCACGATGCCCCGGCGGGCGACCTGGGCTGGCGATTCGGCCGTGATGTCCGTTTCGTTGAAGAGGATCTGCCCGCCGGAAGGTTCCAGGAATTTGGTCAGCAGGTTGAAGCAGGTGGTCTTGCCGGCGCCGTTGGGTCCGATGAGGGCGTGGATGGTGCCCCGTTGCACCGTGAGGTCGACTCCGGACACGGCCACGAACCCTTTGAAGCTTTTGCTCAGGTTGCGCGTTTGAAGGATCGTGTCGCTGGCTGCGGCGGTCATGGGCGAGGCGGCTGGGAGAATGCCGGGAGCATACCCGAAATGCCCCCGATTTTGTATAATGTCGGGTTTAACCAATTCTATTGTTCACGACAAGGCCGGCTCATGGAAACTGTGCAATCTAATTCGCTCGAACGGACGCTGCAACTGGCGGTTCCCCTTTCCAAGGTGGACGCTGAAGTGAACGCGCGCCTGAAACAAATCGCCAAGACGGCCCGCATGCAGGGCTTCAGGCCGGGCAAGGTCCCCATGAAGCTGGTGGTCCAGCAATATGGGGGGCAGGCCCATCAGGACGCCTTGAGCGAACTGGCCCACAACCAGTTCAGCGATGCGGTCCGCGAGCAGAACTTGCGCGTGGCGGGCGTTCCCCGTTTTGAGCCCAAGGTCGGCGGTGCGCAAGGACAGTTTGAATTCACGGCGATTTTCGAAGTCTATCCCGAGGTCAAGGTGGGAGACGTGTCGGGGGCTTCCATCCAGCGTCCGGTGACGGAAATCACCGATGCGGACGTGGAGCGCACCCTGGACATGCTGCGCCAGCAGCGTACCCGCTATCAGCCGGCCTCGCGCGCGGCGCAGAAAGAGGATCAGGTGACGCTCGATTTCGCGGGGTTCCTGGATGACCAGCCTTTTGCCGGCGGACAGGCGAAAGGGCACCGGCTGGTGCTGGGGCAGGGCCAGTTCCTGCCTGATTTCGAGGCCAACGTGGAAGGCATGGAAGCCGGAACCAACCGTTCCTTCCCGCTCACTTTCCCGGCCGACTATCATTCGACCGACCTTGCAGGAAAAACCGTGCGCTTCGACGTGACCGTGCATGCGGTGGCAGAACCCGTGGTGCCGGAGCTGGATGCCGATTTCGCCCGTTCGGTGGGTGTCTCCGACGGCAACCTGGAGTCGCTGCGTGCCGAGCTTCGCCGCAACCTGGAACGTGAAATGCGAAACAGGATCAAGGGAATGGTGAAGGAACGCGTCATGCAGGCCCTGCTCGACGCCACCGAACTGCCCCTGCCGCAGTCCCTGGTGGCGCAGGAAATTGGACGCCTGCGTGAGTCCATGCTCAATGATTTTGCAGCCCGTGGCCAGAAGCGCCCCGATTTCGAGCTGCCCGACCCCCTGTTTGAAGCGCAGGCACGGCGCCGTGTGGCATTGGGCCTGATTCTTTCCGAGCTGGTGCGCGGCGAGCAGCTCACGGCTAAACCTGAACAGGTTCGGGCCGTTATTGAAGATATGGCCAGCGCGTACGAACGGCCCGAGGAAGTGGTCCGCTGGTACTATCAGCAGCCACAGCACCTGCAGGAGGTGGAAGCGCTGGTTCTGGAGGATAATGTGGTGGAATGGGTCTGCGCGCGGGCAAAAACCGAAGACGTGCCGACCCCCTTTGAACAGTTGGCAAGCCAAGCCCAGTAAGGAACCCTCATGAACGGACAGTTGAAAATGGATCCCCAGGCCCTTGGGCTGGTTCCCATGGTGGTGGAGCAAAGCGGCCGCGGCGAGCGGGCGTACGATATTTTTTCGCGCCTGCTTAAAGAGCGCGTGGTCTTTCTGGTGGGACCGGTGACGGAAGAATCGGCCAACCTGGTGGTGGCCCAGCTGCTGTTCCTGGAGTCCGAAAACCCGGACAAGGACATCAGCCTGTACATCAATTCTCCGGGCGGGTCCGTTTCGGCCGGTCTGGCGATTTACGACACCATGCAGTTCATCAAGGCGGACGTGTCCACCACCTGCATCGGCATTGCCGCCAGCATGGGGGCCTTCCTTCTGGCTGCAGGGGCAAAAGGCAAACGCCATTCCCTGCCCAATGCGCGCGTGATGATTCACCAGCCTTCCGGCGGTGCCCAGGGGCAGGCTGCCGACATCGAGATCCAGGCCAAGGAAATCCTGTATCTGCGCCGGCGTCTCAATGAAATGATGAGCCTGCATACCGGGCAGCCGATCGAAGTGATCGAAAAGGACACCGATCGCGACAATTTCATGAGTGCGGAGGAAGCGAAACAGTACGGGCTCATCGACCGGGTGCTGACCACCCGGGCCGAAGCGGCTTCGTAAGCTCCGGGGCGGAAAAAGAGTTAAACTGAACTCGTGGTACCTGACCACGGGTTAGCCCGGGTAGGGCAGGCAAGTTAAGAAGGAATCATGTCCATGACAGAAAAGACCGCCAGCGACAAATTGCTTTATTGTTCCTTCTGTGGAAAAAGCCAGCACGAAGTCCGCAAACTGATTGCCGGTCCTTCGGTGTTCATTTGCGACGAATGCATCGAGCTCTGCAACGACATCATCCGCGAGGAGATCCAGGGCGCCGAGGTCAAGAACGTCAAATCCGAGTTGCCTTCGCCGCAGGAAATCGCAGAAATCCTGGATCAATACGTCATTGATCAGACCCAGGCCAAAAAAATCCTGGCGGTGGCGGTTTACAACCACTACAAGCGGCTGCGCCATCAGGGCAAGGACCGCGACGTGGAGCTGGCAAAAAGCAACATCCTGCTGATTGGTCCCACGGGCTCGGGCAAGACCCTGCTGGCCCAGACGCTCGCCCGTCTGCTCAACGTGCCTTTCGTCATCGCCGACGCCACCACCCTGACGGAAGCGGGTTATGTGGGCGAGGACGTGGAAAACATCATCCAGAAACTCCTGCAGAAATGCGATTACGACGTGGAAAAGGCGCAGCGGGGGATTGTCTACATCGATGAAATCGACAAGATTTCACGCAAATCCGACAACCCGTCCATTACCCGCGACGTGTCCGGCGAAGGCGTGCAGCAGGCCCTGCTCAAGCTGATCGAAGGCACGGTGGCGTCCGTGCCGCCGCAAGGGGGGCGCAAGCACCCCAACCAGGAGTTCGTGCAGGTGGATACCACCAACATCCTGTTCATTTGCGGCGGGGCGTTTGGAGGACTCGACAAGGTGATCCGCGACCGTTCGGACCACAGTGGCATCGGCTTCGGTGCGCAGGTGGTGAGCAAGGACGGACGCGATGCCAACCTGTTGCTGGCCGGCGTTGAACCGGAAGATCTCATCAAGTTCGGGTTGATTCCGGAATTCGTGGGCCGCCTGCCGGTGGTCGCCACCCTTGAGGAATTGCATGAGGACGCCCTGGTGCGAATCCTCACCGAACCGCGCAATGCCCTGACGCGCCAGTATCAAAAACTTTTCTCCATGGAGAATGTCGAACTGGAATTCAGGCCCAGCGCCCTGCGCGCCATTGCCCGAAAGGCGCTGGCTCGCAAGACCGGTGCCCGGGGATTGCGCTCCATCATCGAGCATGTATTGCTGGACACCATGTTTGCCTTGCCTTCCATGCAGAACGTCAGCAAGGCAGTCATTGACGAAGGATGTATTACGGCGGAAGCCCCGCCTTTGCTGATTTACGCGGACCAGCACAAGGTCGCCGGCGTTTGAGGTCGCGAGACGCCGGTTTCCATTGAAATAGCGGAAACCGGCCCCACATAGGCTGTATAGCTCAATTTTACAGGGATCTCCCCATGGCCTCTCTTTTCGAACACGATCAGGACATCGTCCAGCTTCCCCTGTTGCCCCTGCGCGACGTGGTGGTTTTCCCCCACATGGTGATTCCCCTGTTTGTGGGGCGCCAGAAGTCCATCAAGGCGCTGGAAACCGCCATGGAATCAGGCAAGAGCATTCTGCTGGTGGCTCAGAAATCGGCCGCCAACGATGAGCCTAAGCCCGAGGAATTGTATGAAGTGGGGAGCGTGGCCAGCATCCTCCAGATGCTCAAGCTGCCTGACGGCACGGTAAAGGTGCTGGTGGAAGGGGTTGAGCGGGCCTATATCGAAGGCGTGGCGGACCTCAAAACTCATTTTGTCGGCGATGCCCGCCGCGTGTCCGCGCTGCAAAGCGATCACCCCGAAATCGAAGCCATGCGGCGCACGCTGCTGAGCCAGTTCGACCAGTTCGTCAAGCTGAACAAGAAGATCCCCCCCGAGGTTCTGACGTCCTTTTCCAACATCGACGACCCGGGCCGGCTGGCGGACACCATCGCGGCCCACTTGCCGCTCAAGCTCGAACAAAAGCAACAGATCCTCACCATGTTCGACGTGAAGGAACGCATTGAGCATTTGTTGTCCGTGCTGGAAAGCGAGATCGACATTCTTCAGGTGGAAAAGCGCATCCGTGGCCGCGTCAAGCGCCAGATGGAAAAGAGCCAGCGCGAGTACTACCTCAACGAACAGGTCAAGGCCATCCAGAAGGAGCTGGGCGACAGCGAGGAGGGGGCCGATCTCGAGGAGCTCGAAAAGAAAATCAAGGCGGCACACATGCCCAAGGAGGCCCGTGTCAAGGCGGAATCCGAGTTCAAGAAGCTGCGCCTGATGTCGCCCATGTCGGCCGAAGCCACCGTGGTGCGCAATTACATCGATACCCTGGTGGGATTGCCCTGGAAGAAAAAAACCCGCGTCAGCACCGATCTGGAAGCATGTGAGCAGATCCTGGACCAGGACCACTACGGCCTGGACAAGGTGAAAGAGCGCATCGTCGAATACCTGGCCGTGCAAAGCCGCGTGGACAAGGTCAAGGCGCCGATCCTGTGTCTGGTGGGCCCGCCGGGGGTGGGCAAGACTTCCCTGGGGCAGTCCATTGCCCGGGCCACCAACCGCAAGTTCGTGCGCATGGCCCTGGGTGGCGTGCGCGACGAGGCGGAAATTCGCGGCCACCGGCGCACGTACATCGGGTCCATGCCCGGAAAGATTCTGCAAAACATGACCAAGGTAGGGGTGCGCAATCCGCTTTTCCTGCTGGACGAGGTGGACAAGCTGGGACAGGATTTCCGTGGCGATCCTTCCTCTGCGCTGCTTGAAGTGCTTGATCCCGAACAGAATCACGCCTTCACCGACCACTACGTGGAAGTGGAGTATGACCTGTCCGACGTCATGTTCGTGGCCACGGCCAACACCCTGAACATTCCGGCGCCGTTGCTGGACCGGATGGAAGTCATTCGCCTGGCCGGCTACACCGAAGACGAAAAAATCAACATTGCGCGCCAGTACCTGCTGCCCAAGCAACTGAAATCCAACGGCCTGAAAGACAACGAAATTTCGGTCACCGATTCGGCCCTGCGCGATATCGTCCAGTACTACACGCGCGAGGCGGGGGTGCGTGCCCTTGATCGTGAAATCGCCAAGATCTGCCGCAAGGTGGTGAAGGCCCTGCTGTTGACCAAAAAGCCCGCCAAAGTCACGGTGTCCGCGCGCAATCTCGAAAAATATCTGGGCGTGCGCCGCTACACGTTCGGCATCGCCGAAAAAAGCAATCAGATTGGCCAGGTCACCGGCCTGGCATGGACCGAGGTCGGTGGCGAATTGCTCACCATCGAGGCCGTGCAGCTGCCGGGCAAGGGCAAAATGACCACCACCGGCAAGCTGGGTGATGTCATGCAGGAGTCGATCCAGGCCGCCTTGAGCGTGGTGCGCAGCCGTGCCAGCAAACTGGGCATCGCGGAAGATTTTTACGAAAAGTCCGATATCCACATCCACTTGCCTGAAGGTGCCACGCCCAAGGATGGTCCGAGTGCGGGCATCGCCATCGCCACCGCCATGGTGTCGGTGCTGACCGGCATTCCCGTGCGCTCCGATGTGGCCATGACGGGTGAGATCACCCTGCGCGGCGAAGTGCTGCCGATCGGCGGACTCAAGGAAAAACTGCTGGCCGCCCATCGGGGAGGCATCAAGACCGTGCTGATCCCTGAAGAAAACACCAAGGACCTGGTAGACATTCCTGAAAACATCAAAAACCGCCTGGATTTGCATCCGGTGCGCTGGATCGATCAGGTTCTGACGATGGCGCTGGAGCGCGAACCGTCACCCGCTGATCCGGTGGAAATGTCCAAGATTCCTGCGGCGATTCCTGAAACGGTTCCGGGCGCGTCGATCAAGCATTGACAAGGGTTTCCGGGTGAGAAAGTGGTTGACACCAAATCCGTAGCCTTTTATAAAGGGCGACGCGATTCGATTTGATGCGGTTTGCGACGAGTTTCCGGACAGGGGGGTCTCTTGTCCATGCACCAACTACAAAATTAAGGGGAATCCAGGTGAACAAGACTGAACTGATTGACCAAATGGCTGATGCAGCAGATATTTCCAAAGCGGCAGCAGGTCGTGCGCTGGATGGTGCGATTGCTGCCGTCAAAACCGCTCTCAAGAAAGGCGGCCAAGTCACCCTCGTGGGCTTTGGCACGTTCTATGTGGGCAAGCGTGCCGCTCGCAGCGGTCGCAACCCGCGCACCGGAGCCACCATCAAGATCAAGGCAGCGAAAGTTCCGAAGTTTCGTGCTGGTAAAGCGCTGAAAGATGCGATAAACTAATTGGCTTTGCTGGGTGCTTAGCTCAGTTGGTAGAGCGTCGCCCTTACAAGGCGAATGTCGGGGGTTCGAACCCCTCAGCACCCACCAGCCAGCAGCACCGGTCAGGTATTCGTGCAGTTGGAAGTTTTGGAGTGGTAGTTCAGTTGGTTAGAATACCGGCCTGTCACGCCGGGGGTCGCGGGTTCGAGTCCCGTCCACTCCGCCAAACAAAAAGCCGTTGAGCGATCAACGGCTTTTTTATTGCCCGCTTTTCGTGTTAAAACGTGCCCCGTGTTAGACTGCACGACGTTTTCTGACGGTGTTCCGACATGCTTGATAAATTCCGAATCCTTTCCCAGACTTGGGTCGCCAAGGTCCTGCTGGCCCTCATCACCATTCCCTTTGCCCTTTTTGGCGTCGAGTACTATTTCCGCCAGGCGGGCGGCGGTGCCGACACCGTGGCCAAGGTGGACGGGGTTTCCATCACCCAGTCGGAATTCAACGACAATCTGCGCGACCAGCTGGAGCGGATGCGGGAAGGGCTGGGAACGCGGGTGGATACCTCGCTGCTGGACACGCCACAGTTGCGCTACGAAACCCTGCAGGGACTGGTCAACCGCCATTTGCTGGCGGGGTACGCCGACAAGCAGCACCTGAGCGTGTCCGATGCGTTCCTGGCCCATGAAATTGCCCAGTTCGACGCATTCCAGGAGAACGGCAAGTTCTCCCAGGCACGTTATGAAGCGCTGCTGCGCGAACGCGGCCTCACCCCGGCCGTGTTTGAAAGCCGCGTGCGCGATGACCTCAAGATTCAACTCGAACAGGATGCGTTGACCGGCAGCCAGTGGGTGCCTGGCGTGACCATCGATGCGTTCCTCAAGCTCAACGACCAGTCCCGGGAACTCGCACTGGTGGAAATTCCGGTGCAGCGCTACCTGTCGCAGGTGCATGTGGACGATGCCCAGATCAAGCAGTATTACGATGCCCATCAGGACCAGTTCAGGGTGCCGGAGCGCATCAAGGTTCAGTATCTGGTGCTTTCGGCAGACCAGTTGGCCCAGGGCGAGACCGTTTCCCCTGCTGACATCGCCAAAGTGTATGAAGATCCTTCCAATCAGGCCCGCTGGAAAGGGACTGAAACCCGCCGCGTTCGCCATATCCTGATTGCTGCGCCCGCTGCGGCAGGCGAAGCCAAGCGCGCAGCGGCCAAGGCCCAGGCGGAAAAAGTACTGGCGGAAGCGCAGGCGCATCCGGACCGGTTCCCCGCACTGGCCAAGCAGTACTCGCAGGATCCGGGCTCTGCGGCCCAGGGCGGGGATCTGGGGTATTTCGGACGGGGCATGATGACCCAGCCGTTCGAAAACGCCGCGTTTTCGATGAAAACCGGCGAGATCCGGGGACCCGTGGAAACGGAATTCGGCTACCACATCATCGAGCTCACCGACATCAAGGCAGGCAAAGGAAAAACCCTGGCGGAAGCGACCCCGCAGATTGCCGAAGAGCTGCGCCGGCAGCGGGCCGCCAAACAGTTCTCCGATGCGGCAGAAACGTTCAGCAACCTGGTCTATGAACAGTCCGGTGACCTCAAGGCCGCCGCGGAAAAACTCAAGCTGACGGTACGAACATCGGACTGGATCGTGCGCGGGGCTCCCCTGCAAGACCCGATCCTGGGCAATGCCAAGCTGCAGAACGCCCTGTTTGCCCAGGAGTCCGTCAAGGACGGGCGCAATACCCCGGCCATCGAAGTGGCCCCCAGTACCCTGGTCTCGGCCCATGTGGTGTCCCACGAGCCTTCCGTGGTCCGCCCCCTGGCGGACGTGCGCGCGGCCATTCTCCAGACATTGCAACGGGATGAGGCGGCCAAGCTGGCCAAGGCGGACGGCGAGAAGCAGTTGGCTGCGCTGCAGGCCGGCAAGGGCGAGACGCTGCCGTGGTCCAAGGTGCGTCAGTTCACGCGGCAGCAGGCGCTGAGCGACGGATTGCCACAGGGCGTGGTGACGGCGGCGTTTGAAGCCAACACCAGCCATCTGCCCGCTTATGCCGGTGCCCTGCTGCCTACGGGCACCTACGCACTGCTGCGGATTTCACAGGTGACGGAAGGCAATGCGACCGATGCGGCCAAGCGCAAGCAGGCTGAAGTCGCGCTGACCCGGGCCTATGGCGATGCCGTGCTGACTGGATTTCTTGCCGTCCTGCGCCAGGACAGCACGGTCCGGCTGATCAACAAGAGCGTTCTGGAACCGCGCCGGGACCGCTGACGCGGCCCTGGCTGCGGACCAGTCATTCCGCCATGCCGGGAATGGTTGAGGAGAAGCCTGAGTCCACGTGGACGATTTCTCCCGTGATGCCGGACGAAAGGTTGCTGCACAGGAAAGCCGCCACATTTCCGACTTCTTCAATGGTGACGTTGCGCCGCATGGGCGACGTCGCTTCCACGTAATTCAGGATCTTGCTGAAGTCGCCGATGCCGGCGGCTGCCAGCGTCTTGATGGGGCCGGCGGAAATGCCGTTGACGCGGATGCCCCGCGGTCCCAGGCTGTGGGCCATGTAGCGCACGTTGGCTTCGAGGCTGGCCTTGGCAAGTCCCATCACGTTGTAATTGGTGACCGATTTTTCCGCGCCGAGGTAGGAGAGGGTCACGAGTGCCGCCTGGCGACCTTCCATCATGGAGTAGCCGGCCTTGGCGAGCGCGGCAAAGCTGTAGGAGCTGATGTCGTGGGCAATCCGGAAGCTTTCCCGGGTGACCGCATCGAGATAACTGCCGGACAGGGCTTCACGCGGGGCAAAGGCGATGGAATGGACGATGCCGTCCAGTCCGTTCCAGGAGCGCCCTAATTGGGCAAACATCGTCTCGATGTCGGCATCGCTCGACACGTCGCAGGACAGCACCAGGGAAACCCCCAGTTCTTCCGCCAGTTTTTCCACGCGTCCGCGAACGGCTTCGCCCTGGTAGGTGAGGGCGATCTGGGCGCCTTCGCGCTGCATGGCCTTGGCAATGCCCCAGGCGATGGAGCGGTTGCTCAGCAAGCCGGTGATCAAAATTTGCTTATCGGCAAGAAATCCCATGAGGCCTCCTTATAATTGCCCGGTATGATAAACCATATGGGACGACTCCTCTTCATTCTCGTGCTGGCCGTGCCGCTGGCAGGTTTTGCCGCGGCTCCCGAGAAAGTGCTCCATCTGGCCCTGTCAGCCGCGGAAACCGGATTCGATCCGGTCATGACGTCAGACCTCAATACCGCATCCATCGAACAGCAGCTGTTCGAATCGCTGCTGACCTATGACTATCTGGCGCGTCCTGCCCGGCTGGTGCCGCGACTGGCAGCCGACATGCCCACGGTGACGGACCATGGGCGCACGTGGGTGTTCCGCCTCAAGCACGGGGTCTACTTCGCTCCGGACCCCGTTTTCAAGGGCGCCCGGCGCGAAGCCGTGGCACAGGACGTGATTTACACCCTGATGCGCTTCATGGATCCCAAAAACCGTTCCCCCTACAAGTTTCTGGTGGAAGGAAAAATCATCGGGCTCGACGAATTGGCCGAAGCCGCCCGTCGCAGCGGGCATTTTGATTACGACGCAAAAATCCCGGGGCTGGAAGCCCTGGACCGCTACACGCTCAGGGTCCGGCTCAAAACCACCGACTACAACTTTGCCCATGCGATGGCCCAGCCCATGTACGGCATCGTGGCCCGCGAAGTGATCGAAGCCTATGCCGGAGACACGGCCTCGCACCCTGTGGGAACGGGGCCTTACCATCTGGCGCGCTGGGTTCGTTCGGCCCGCATGGTGCTGGAGCGCAACCCGTATTTCAGGCATGAGACCTGGAATTTCGAACCGGGAGACGACCCCGACAACCGCCGCATCGCAGCCCTCATGCGCGGCAAAACCATCCCCCAGATCGACCGCATCGACATTCAGGTGATCGAGGAGCCGCAATCGGTCTGGCTCAGTTTTGGCAAAGGAGAGCTCGACATGGTGGGGCTGGCCGGACAATTTGCGCCGCTTGCCCTGCAAGGCGACCATCTCCGGCCGAAATATGCGGCGCGCGGCATTCGCCTGGACCGCATCAGCGACCCTTCGATCGCCTATTACTTCATCAACCAGCAGGACCCGGTGCTGGGCGGCATGAGCCCTGAAAAAATTGCCCTGCGCCGCGCCATTTTCATGGCGCAGAACGACGAGGAAATGATCCGGGTGATCGACAAGGGGCAGGCGATCCGCAATGCCTACCCCATTCCGGCCGGCGTGGCCGGGGCCGACCCCGGCTACCGCAGCGTGCTCGACTACAATCCCGAACTGGCCAACCGCCTGCTCGACCAGACGGGCTATGCGCGCGGCCCGGATGGCTACCGTCGCATGCCGGACGGAAGCCCGCTGGCCGTGCGCTATACTTCGAGCCTCTCGTCCCAGGACCGGGAGCTCGACGAGATGATGAAAAAAGCCCTTGATCGCCTGTCGATCCGGTTTGAGAGCGAAAAGCTGAAGTTTCCCGAAATTCTCAAGGCCGAGCGCCAATGCCACGTTCAGATCCGGCTTTCGGCCTGGATTGCTGACTATCCGGACGGAGACAACTTCATGCAGCTCTGGTACGGCCCCCATACCCATGAGAACAATGCGTCCTGCTACCAGGACCCCCAATGGGACCGGCTGTACGAACGGACACTCACCGTGCCGGATTCCCCCGAACGCAATGCCCTCTACCATCAATTGGCGCGCATGCTGGAGCTCAAGGGCGTGACCAAGGTCAGCACCACGCACATTCGCAACGTGCTGTCCCAGCCCTGGGTGCTGGGCTTCAAGCCCCATCCCATCCTGCCTTCGGTCTGGGCCTATCTCGACATCGACACGGCACGGGCTCCGCGAGAATGAATCTGGGCGCATTTTTGATTCGCCGTCTGTGGCAGATGATCCCCACGTTGCTGGGCGTGGTGCTGCTGGTGTTCTTTCTGTTCAACTGGGTCGGCGGCGATCCGGCCTACATTCTGGCCGGCAAGATGGCCAATCCGGACGACATCGCCAACATTCGCCACCAGCTGGGCATCGATCGCCCCCTGTGGGAGCAGCTGCTCATTTTCGTGCAGCAGATCGTGACGGGGGACTTTGGCAACAGCTGGGCCACGCAAGAGCCGGTGAGCGCCATTTTCCGGACCCGGCTCGGTCCTTCGCTGATCCTGCTCATTCCCATGATGTTGCTGGAAACCGCGGTCGCCGTGGCGGTGGCCCTCGCCGTGTCGGCCTGGCGGGGATCAACCCTGGACCGCTCCCTGATGGCGGTGAGCACGGTCATGATGTCCATCAGCCTGCTGGTTTACATCATTGTCGGACAATACGTCTTTGCCTACCTGCTGGGCTGGTTTCCGGTCAAAGGGTGGAGCGATGAATTCTGGCGCAATTTGACCACTTATGCCGTGTTGCCGGTTTTGCTGGGGCTCATGGTGAGCATTGCCCCCTCGGTGCGGCTCTACCGTACGTTTGTTCTCGATGAGATCGGGCAGGATTATGTGCGAACGGCACGGGCCAAAGGCCTTTCGGAAACCCGGGTGCTGCTGGTGCACGTGCTGCGCAATGCGGCCATTCCCATCGTGACCAACGTGCTCATGGGGCTGCCGGCGCTTTTGACGGGCGCCTTCCTGCTCGAGCGCTTTTTTGCCATTCCCGGCATCGGTCGCGAAATCATCCTGGCCGTGGAGCGTAGCGACTTCCCTATCATCAAGGCGGCGACGGTTTACGTGGCCATGGCCACCATGCTGGCCAATTTGCTGGGTGATCTGCTCTATCACTGGCTGGATCCCCGCGTGCATCTGGAATGAACATGGCGCAACCCAATGCCTCTCCCGGTTTGTGGACCCTGGCCTGGCGGCGCCTGAAGCGCGACCGGGTGGGCATGGTTTCGCTGGCGGTGGTTGTGGCCTATCTGTGCGTGGTGTTCCTGGCGCTGGGGGGATGGATCGCCAAGGACTGGACCCGTGAGGTGGGCGTCAATTACGCGCCTCCCGTGTTTTTTCCAGACGACCAGGACGAAACGGCCATTCCGCTGGGCAAGTCGGTCGCCTTGCCAGACCAGGTTGACCTGTATGGCTTGCAGGATCCGTTGGCCCGGCAGCTTGAGGCCATCCGCGCACGCCATCCGGACGATGCCCGCAGCACCCCTGAGCGACGGCAGCTGACGCTGCCGCTGGGCGGCGACAAATGGGGCCACGACGTGCTCACGAAAGTCATCAAGGGCAGCGAAACGTCGATCCTGGTGGGGCTCATCGCGGCCATTCTCGCCACGGTGCTGGGTACGGTGATGGGCGCGGTTTCAGGTTACTTCGGACGCTGGGTGGACGATTTCTTCAACTGGCTCTACGGGGTGTTCACCTCCATTCCTTACCTGCTGCTGATTTTTGCCATTGCGGCGGTGCTGCAGCAGAAAGGCGTGTCCACCATCATCCTCATCCTGGGCCTGACCGGATGGACCGGAGTATTCCGCCTGGTGCGCGCGGAATACCTGAAGCACAAGTCGCGCGAATACGTGCTGGCGGCGGGGGCCATGGGGGCCTCCCATGCCCGGCGCATGTTCATCCACATCCTGCCCAATACCAGCCATGTCATCCTGGTACAGCTGTCCCAGAACGTGGTGGGCTTCATCAAATCCGAAGTGATCCTGAGCTTTCTGGGTTTTGGCGTGCCGGTGGACGTGGTGTCCTGGGGCAGCATGCTCAATGAAGCCCAGAATGAGCTGATCCTGGGGAAATGGTGGCAACTGGCTGCCGCGGGAACGGCCATGGCCATTCTGGTGACTGCGTTCAGCCTGCTCACGGATGCCCTGCGCGATGCCCTTGACCCCAAGCTGAAATATTGAGGCCGCCATGTTGCTGAGCGTGCGCAATCTTCAAGTCACTTTCCAGACCGGCAAGGAAGACCCCTTTGTGGCAGTCCGGGACGTGAGCTTCGATGTGCCGGAGCGTGCCACATTGGCGCTGGTGGGGGAATCGGGCAGCGGAAAGTCGGTGACGGCCCTTTCGATCCTGGGCTTGCTGCCCAGTCGCATCACCCGCATGGGTGGCGACAGCCGGATCCTGTGGCACGGTGAAAATCTTCTCGGCTATGGCGAGGGTGCCATGCGGGCGGTTCGTGGCAAGGAAATCGCCATGATTTTTCAGGAGCCCATGAGTTCGCTCAATCCGGTGTTCACGGTCGGCGAACAGCTGATGGAAGGGCTGCGCCTGCGGCTGGGGATGTCGCGCCTCCAGGCCAGGACCCGGGCGCTGGAATTGCTGGCTGAAGTGGGGATTCCCGAGCCGCGGCGGCGCCTGGATGCCTACCCCCATCAGCTTTCCGGCGGACAACAACAGCGGGTCATGATTGCCATGGCCATCAGCTGTCAGCCGCAGTTGCTGATCGCAGACGAGCCCACCACAGCCCTGGATGTGACGGTGCAGCGCCAGATTCTGGACCTGATCCGGACGCTCCAGCAACGGTTGCGCATGTCCGTGCTGTTCATCACGCACGATCTCGCGCTGGTCAACGAAATCGCCTCTGACGTGGTGGTGATGAAAGACGGACAGGTGCGCGAAGCGGGACCTCGCGAATCGGTCTTTTCCGATCCGAAGGATGCCTATACCAAAGCCCTGCTGGCTTGCCGTCCGCCGCTGGGGGAGCGTCCGATGCGCCTGCGCGTGATCGACGATTTCATGAACGGTCGGCCACTGCCCGAAATTCCGTTGCGCCAGCGGGGGGGCGACCCTGCTGATGAAATCATCCTGGAAGTGAAAAACCTCGAAAAGAACTTTCCCGTGCGCGAAGGGCTTTGGCGGCAGCGCCTGTTCCGCGCGGTGCGTGGGGTGTCCTTCCGGGTTGCCCGGGGCAGGACGGTCGGCATCGTGGGTGAGTCCGGGTCAGGAAAGACCACGCTGGGGCTGACCGTGGCCGGCCTTCTTAAGGCCGATGGCGGGGAAATCCTGTTTGAAGGGGAAAGTCTGCAGAAAACCCGGGGCCGCGATCCCGCGGGATTCCGGCGCCGTATCCAGATCGTGTTCCAGAACCCCTATGCCTCGCTCAACCCCCGGTTTACGGTGGGCCACATCCTTACCGAACCGTTGCTGCTCAACGGCATTGGAGGAACCGCGGCGGCACGGGAAAAAATTGCCCTGGAGTTGCTTGCCCGGGTGGGGCTGCCGCGCGATGCGTTCATCAGATACCCGCATGAGTTTTCGGGAGGGCAGCGCCAGCGCATCGCCATCGCCCGCTGTCTGACGGTCAGGCCTGAGGTGCTGATTTGCGACGAATCGGTTTCTGCGCTGGATGTTTCCGTGCAGGCGCAGGTGCTCAACCTGCTTCAGGATCTGCAGGACGAATACCACATGAGTTATGTCTTCATCTCCCACGACCTTTCCGTGGTGCGCTACATGTCTGACCAGGTCCTGGTCATGCACGATGGCGCTGTGGCGGAATCGGGGGATGCCGATGCGCTTTTTGCCCGGCCACGGCAGCCGTACACGCAGGAATTGCTGTCAGCCGTTCCCAAGGCCTGGAGCCGCTGAACCCGTAATATTCAATGGGGCTTGTGCGTCTTGGTTTTTTTGGCAGCGTGATGGGCCGTGCTTTTTGAATGATGCGCGCTGTGTTTATGGGCTGTGGTTTTTCCTGCTTTTGACTTATGGCCTGATTTCGAACCGTGTTTTGCGCGGGCAGGCACGCCCGGTGAAGGGATCTCCGACTCCGGCTTGCCGTTCAGTTCCAGCGAGGTTTTCGGCGTGCCGGGCTTGTCGGGTACCAGGATGACCCCGCCGCCGGCAATTTTCTTGTTGCTGGCAATGCCGTTGACGCGTTTGAGTTCTTCGCTGGACAGTCCGAACTGGTTCGCCACCTTTTCCAGGGCTTCCCCCCGCCGCAGGTGGTGTGTCTTCCAGGAAACCAGTTTGACGTTGGGATCTTCCAGACGGGCCACGAAACGGTTGGCAACGCCTGCCGGAACGAGGATGGTCTTTTCCTTGTTGAAATTCAGGCTGATGACCGGCCTGTTGAAACCCGGATTCAGCATCAGGAAATCGTCCACGCTCATTTCGGCAAATTTGGCAGCCAGCTTGGTGTCCAGGCGCTTGCGCGTGGTTACGGCGGCGAAGTAGGGTTCGTCCGGAATGGGTGCGAGCTTCAGTCCGTAATGTTCCGGGTTGAGCACAATGGCTTTGGCTGCCAGCAGCTTGGGCACGTAATTCCGGGTTTCGTCGGGAAGCCTCAGGCTCTGGTAATCGGTGGGCAGGCCGCGGGCCTGGTTATAGGCGATTTCCCGCCGGATTTTGCCTTCGCCGCAGTTGTATCCCGCCAGGGCCAGTTCCCAGGAACCGAATTCGTCATAGAGCTTTTGCAGGTAATCGAGTGCGCTGTTGGTGGCGGCGATGACATCCTTGCGACCGTCGTACCACCAGTCCTGCTGCAGTCCGAACAGGCGGCCCGTGGATGGGATGAACTGCCACATGCCCGATGCCTGGCTGCGGGACAGGGCATGGGGATTGAACGCGCTTTCCACGATGGGCAGCAGCGCGATTTCCATGGGCATGCCGCGCCGCTGCACTTCCTCGACGATGTAGTAGAGATACAGGCGGCTGCGCTCCACTGTCCGCTCAACATAGTCCGGGCGGGCAGAGAACCAGGCAATGTGGCGGTTGACGAGGCGGTCGTCGGGCAGGGGTTCGAGCGCGAAACCATCCCTGATGCGGTCCCACAGGTCGAACGGTTCAACCGGTTCGGCATCCTGCACGCTTTCTTCGGGTATGTATTGGGCCGTGCTGGCGCCTGGCAGCGGCGTTGCCGGTTCAGGGGGCAGGGCGGGTGCGGGGGGTGGTCCGGATGAGGATTCCGGCTCGACCAGCGCCGCCTGCACATGCGGAACGGTCGCCGCAGGGGGCAGATCGGCACCCAGCGATGACGGAGGTTCGGGGTCGGCCAGGGCCGCAAAGGACAGCGCAACCCCTATACAGGCAAGCCAAACGCGCGCCGAATTCACGCAGTGCTTCAGAACGTGTTTTTCCATTGCCTCAGGGCGGCGAACACGGCGACGTTGTCGGCGGGTTGGGCTCCGGTATGGGACAGCACGGTCTGGATCACTGCCGGCTCGTGGCAACGCAGGAATGGGTTGGTCCTGAGCTCAAGGCCGATCGTGCTGGGCACGGTGGGCAGGCCGCGACGACGGGTTTCGGCGGCTTCCACGGCGCGCTGCCGGAGCGCGGCATTGTCGGGCTCGACAGCCTGGGCAAATGCAATATTGGACAAGGTGTACTCATGGGCACAGTAAACTTCCGTATTCTCAGGGAGCGCGGCCAACTTGTCCAATGAAGCAGCCATCTGGTCCGGCGTTCCCTCAAACACGCGGCCGCATCCGCAGGCAAACAGGGTGTCGCCGCAAAAAAGCCGGTTGCCGTCCCAATAGGCGATGTGCCCAGCCGTATGCCCGGGAATGTCCAGGACGCGGAACGAGGCTTCCAGTTCCGGTACGGAAACGGTATCCGGCTCTCCCACGAGGCGCGTGATGCCGTCGATGGTTTCGCGCCTGGGCCCGTACACGGGCACTGGACCGCTGTGCGTTTCCAGGAGCTCTTCGATGCCGCCCACATGATCGCCATGGTGGTGCGTGATGAGAACGGCGGCCAGGGCAAGCCCGCGTTCCTTCAGGAAACGAATCACGGGGAAACCTTCGCCGGGATCCACTACGACGGCATGGCGGTCGTCGTGCAGCACCCAGATGTAATTGTCGTTGAAAGCGGGGACGCCGCTGACCTCATAGCGTGATGACATGTTTGCTCTAACCGGACTGGATTGGTCTACAATTCTGGCATGGCTAACGCAACCTTGCACGACTGGCTGGAAACACCCCTGGGGTCTTATGTGCTCGGGCGTGAACAGCTTGTGCTCGACGAGGCGGTCTCCAATATTTTCGGTTTCAACGCATTGCAGGTGTTTTTGCCTGAGCTGGATGCCTTGCGGGCCAACCGCATTCCCAACAAGATCACCGTAAGCTCCAACGGGGCCACCCGTCTGCTGGCGGACCCTGCCGCATTGCCAATCGCCACCCAAAGCATCGACTTGGCCGTGCTGCCTCATGCGCTCGAGTTTTCACCGAATCCACATGCCATTTTGCGTGAAATGGACCGGGTGATGATGCCAGAAGGCCGCCTCGTCATCACGGGGTTCAATCCGCGCAGTCTGTGGGGAGTGCGCCGGTTCATGTCTCGCAGCCACGGGAGCTATCCCTGGAGCGGGCAGTTCGTCGCGCTGCCCCGGCTCAAGGATTGGCTGGCGTTGCTCGGTTTTGAAGTGAATGCCGGCCGATTCTGGGCCTACGCGCCGCCTTTCGCCACTGAACGCTGGTTGCATCGTTTCCGCTTCATGGAACCGGCGGGCGATCGCTGGTGGGGTGTGGGTGGTGGAGTTTACATGTTGCAGGCCATCAAACGGGTCCAGGGCGCACGCCTGATTACGCCATGCTGGAACCGGGCTCATGCCGACAAGGCATTGGCTTCAGCCGTGCGCACGGCCGTTCGTCGTTCGGGCTACACCGGACAGAAGGTGATCCCGCTGATGCGCGGTCCCCGGCCACCCGAAGAACCCGCCTCCTGAAGCGCCCTCTAATCCCGTGGGAACGCGCCTGTCCAGGCAGGCTATAATATTTAATTGTTAATTAAAAACATAACGTTGTGAATAAAACATCAAGTGAAATCGTGGAAATCTACACGGACGGGGCTTGCAAGGGAAACCCCGGACCCGGCGGCTGGGGGGCCCTGCTGGCTTACCAGGGCACCGAGCGCGAGTTGTTCGGGGGCGAGCCGCACACCACCAACAATCGCATGGAATTGACGGCGGTCATCGAAGCCTTGAAAGCGCTCAACCGTTCCTGCCACATCGCGCTCTACACCGATTCCCAGTATGTGCAGAAAGGCATCATGGAATGGATCAAGGGCTGGGAGCGCAATGGCTGGAAAACCGCATCCCGACAGCCGGTAAAGAACGCCGACCTGTGGCGGCAGCTCAGCCAGGAGGTGGCCCGCCATCAGGTCCAATGGCACTGGGTCAAGGGCCATGCCGGCCACCCGGGCAACGAACGCGCCGATGGGCTGGCCAACCGGGGCATTGAAGGACTCCGGCCATGAGGTACGTGGTGCTGGATACGGAAACCACAGGGCTTGAGCCCACCAAAGGGCACCGCGTCATCGAAATCGGCCTGGTGGAAATCGTTCACCGGCGCCGCACGGGGGCGCATTTCCACCAATACCTCAATCCCGATCGCGACAGCGATCCCGGCGCATTGCAAAAGCACGGGCTGACTACCGAGTTCCTGTCCGACAAGCCCCGCTTTGCGGAGGTGGTGGACCCGTTTCTCGAGTTCGTGCAGGGGGCCCAGCTGGTCATTCACAACGCGGCGTTCGACCTTGGGTTTCTCGACCATGAGTTGCGCCAGATCGGGCGCGAACCCCTCAGCCGCCTTTGCCCGCAGGTCACCGATACCCTGACCATGGCGCGCGAACTTCATCCCGGCAAACGCAACACCCTTGATGCCTTGTGCGAACGCTACGGGGTCGACAACTCCCGCCGGACGTTTCACGGGGCCTTGCTGGATGCAGAGCTGCTGGGCGATGTTTATCTCGCCATGACCCGGGGACAGGAAACCCTGCTTGAAGAAACGGCGACCGCGACGGCTGCGGAATCGCGCCAGATGGTGCACCGGTCCAGCAAACCGCTGGTGGTGCGCTATGCCACCCTGGAGGAGCTCGACAGCCACCTCGCACAGCTGGAAAAGATCGATCAGGCCAGCAAAGGGCGGTGCCTGTGGAAACGCTCCGTTTCCTAGGACGCCGGCTCAGCGCCAATCAGCTGCAGGTAACGTTTTCCGTCCAGCGGCGTTCCGTGACGCTGTGATTCCCATACGACTTCCGCCAGGGCTTCCAGCAGGCGGTGGCGCGCGGCGTGTTCATCCTTGAGTTCCAGGCAGAGGCGGTCGTACGCCGCACGGATGCCGGGCGGCTGGTCGATGGAGATCTGCTCTTCCACGGCCAGGTGCAGGCCCAGATGCAAGAACGGGTTGGTTTCGCCCTGCTCCGGAAACCACTCGCGCTCCAGGAAACGTTCCGGCTGAGCCAGCAGGCTGTGATATTCCGGGTGATGGCTGATGATCTGCCAGGCCACGCTTTCCAGCGGCGTCATGAGCGTCTTTTCCTGCTCCTTGCGCCAGACCTCGAAAAAAAAGCGCCGTGCGTCTTCACGTGACGGGCTAAACATGCTTGGCCCCGTATTCGCACAAGTCCAGCAGGATGCATCGGGCGCAGTCCGGCTGGCGCGCACGGCACACATAGCGGCCGTGAAGGATCAGCCAGTGGTGGGCATCCTGGCGGAACTCCGGCGGCACCACCTTGAGCAGCTTGGTTTCCACCGCCAGCGGGGTTTTTCCGGGAGCCAGTCCGGTGCGGTTGGAGACCCTGAAAATATGCGTGTCCACGGCAATGGTCGGCTGCCCGAAGGCGGTATTGAGCACCACGTTGGCGGTTTTTCGACCCACGCCAGGCAGGGCTTCCAGGGCCTCGCGCTGGTCGGGTACGCGACCGCCGTGCTGTTCTTGCAGGATGTGGGCGGTGGCCAGGACGTTGCGGGCCTTGGTCCGGTACAGGCCGATGGTGCGGATGGCCTCTTCGAAGCGTTCCGGCCCGAAGGCCAGCAAATCGGCCGGGGTTTTGATGGACTTGAAAAGCGGGGCCGTGGCCAGGTTGACGCTTTTATCCGTGGCCTGGGCGGACAGGATGACGGCTACCAGCAGCTGGAAAGGGTTTCCATAGCGCAGTTCCGTCGTGGGGTGAGGGTTGGCGGCCTGCAGCCGGCGGAACAGTTCGATGCGGTCGGCGGGTTTCATGCCATGGCCAGCGCCTCGGCCGGCACGAGTTCGATGCAATCGGTGGGGCAGGGGGGAAGGCAGCTTTCACAGCCGGTGCACAAATCCCGCAGCACCGTGTGGGTGTAACGGGAAGCGCCGAGAATCGCTCCCTCCGGGCAGGCTTTGACGCAACGGAAACAACCGATGCAATCCGCTTCGCGAATCCAGGCCACCTGGATGCGGGTGGCCAGCGTCGGTTGCGGCTGACCCGCACTCATGCAATGGCCTCGAGAATTTCATCGATCAGGCCGGGGCCGCGGTAAATCAGGCCGGTATAGACCTGGATCAGGCTCGCGCCGGCATCCAGCATGGCTTTGGCGCGCGCACCGTTGGTGATGCCGCCGACGCCGATGATGGGCAGCGCCCCGTCGAGTGTCTGCGCCAGCTGACGAACCACATGGAGCGATGCTTCATGCAGCGGAGCGCCGCTCAGGCCGCCGGTTTCGCTGGCAAGGGGATGGCTGGCGATGGCCTGGCGGGCCACGGTGGTGTTGGTTGCGATCACGGCGTCCATGCGGTGGGCGACCAGCAGCCGTGCGATCGCGTCCACCTGTTCCGATGTCAGGTCAGGGGCGATCTTGAGGGCGATCGGCACGTAACGTCCGTTGTCGTCGGCAAGCGCCTGCTGCGTGGATTTCAGCGCACCCAGCAGGCGGTCCAGTTCTTCGTTGCCCTGCAATTGCCTCAGGTTGGCCGTGTTGGGCGATGAGATGTTGACCGTGACGTAATGGGCATGGGGCGCCACGCGGCGCAACGCAACGACGTAATCTTCCACGGCCTTTTCCAGCGGCGTGTCGAAATTCTTTCCGATGTTGATGCCCAGGATGCCGCGGTAACGGGTGCGCGCCACCTGCTGGAGCAGGTAATCGACGCCGTTGTTGTTGAACCCCAGCCGATTGATGAGGCCTTCCACTTCGGGCAGCCGGAACACGCGGGGTTTGGGATTGCCGGGCTGCGGGCGCGGCGTGACTGTTCCCACCTCCACAAAACCGACGCCCAGGGCGCCCAGACCATCCAGGTATTCGGCATTCTTGTCCAGTCCGGCCGCAATGCCCAGGGGATTGGGAAACTGCAGGCCCATGATGGTCCGGGGCTGCACCGTTCGTGCCGAGCCCGGTTGGACCAGGCCGCAACGGGCAG
>JAGWTQ010000021.1 GCA_028868905.1 Betaproteobacteria bacterium | reverse complement strand
GGCTGGGAGAAACCGGCGTGAACATTGCCACACGCTTGATGGGCCTGTTGCTGGCGGCGGTGGCCGTGGAGATTTTCATGAGCGGGCTGCTGGAATTCCTGCCCGGACTCAAAAGCGGGAGCTGAATGCAACGAGGAAAAAGCAGCATGGCTGTCTTCGAAAAAAACGCTTCGCCTTACCAGGCGTTCCATGCCGTGCTGTGGGATTGCGCCTACCGTCTGGGCACGCACACCACCTTGCTGCAGGAAGGGCTTTGCGACCCGCATCGCGTGCATCAGGCGCGGGTGGCCCTGCGTCGGTTGCGCACTGCCAGGAAGGCATTTGCCCCGCTTGCGGACGACAAGGGCTGGCGCCCTTTGATACGCACAACGAGAAAAATTGCCTCCCACCTGGGACAGATCCGCGATCTGGACGTTCTGAGCGACTCTCTGCTCGCGCGCCTTCCCAAAGCGCATGCGAAGCTCCTGGCAGGCGCATGTGCGCAGTCCCGGTCCCGTCATTGCCATGTGCTGGTCAAAGTGCTGCAGGATCCGCCGGGTGCGCAGCTGCTGCCTTCGCTCTTCGAAGCCTTGCGCCTGCCCCTGCCAGAACCACCACCATCGCTGAGCCTGCGCGCGTTCGCCGATCAGTCGCTGCACCGGTTACACCGTCAGGTCGCAAAACTCGCAAACCGCAAAGGAGGCCTGCACCATCAGCACGCCTTGCGAAAACGCATCAAGGAATTACGTTACGCCATCGAATTTTTCAGCCCGCTCTATTCGCGCAAACCCGTGCAAGACTATCTGACCCACCTGACGGGTGCCCAGAATGTTCTGGGGAACTTGATCGACCACCATGCTTCCGCGCAACAGCTTGGACTGTTGGCAAGCGAATTCCCGGAAATTGCCCCGTTGCGCCCAGCCTTGCACAAACGACTGGACGAAGACATTCAGGCAGTGAAGGCGCGCCTGGATCCTGCGCTGAAAGCCGTCCGGTACGCCCCGCCTTTCTGGCGCGACTGAATCACTCCCGCTCCCATCGAACCCGAAGCAACAGCTCCTCGGGGTTATAGTGAAATTGAAGTGTTCCCTGATAGGCCCGGTGCAACGCCTCGCCAATACCCCGTGCCAGATGGATATCCGTGGTGGTGACCAGCACGCCGCCCTCTTCCGGCTTGATGGCCATGATGCGTTTCAGGGGATGTTCAGCCTTCTGGTGCGCTTCCTCGTTGTGGATGAGCTGGAGGATTTCATTTCGGTGCGAAGCGGCGAAGGCGCCGGCGATGAACACATAGCCCGCAGGGAAATGGTCCTGCATACGCAAGCAGGCGGGGCAGAGATGCTCGTTGGCAGCCCCAAGCGACACCACATCAAGCCACTGCCAGCGTCCTTGCCGGAACACCGCGCCACAGGAAGGGCAAATGGTGGGTTCGGGCAGCTTTCCCCGAAGCTTGTAGGCATCGTGCACCAGTTCTTCAATGATCCGTTCGTGCTGAACAGGGTGAAATCCGGAAGGAACATGGGTTGTTTTCATGGTGGCGGCCATCCTTGAAGATACGGTTTGTACGATACCAGCTCCCCTTCCCCCGGACACTACGTGCAAACACCTAATCCCAGTCCTGCCAAGGCCTTTCAGGGAATATACGTGTAACTACTTATACGGATTCAAACGTATTTTTCAATTTGAAACAGTTTCCTATCCTTGAAATTCCTAGACTTTAGCTGGCGCAAACTTTCGCGCAAGGAGCATTCCATGTCACGCACTGACACCATTACCTCCAAGAAAAGGGCCAAGCCGGCCATTACCGCCCCGCTGCCCCCGGCCCATTGCTCTGGAAATACCGAAGACCGGGAACAGCGCATCGCCGTGGCCGCTTATTTCCGCGCCGAACGCCGTGGATTCCAGGGCGGCGACCCCGTTGTCGATTGGCTGGAGGCCGAAGCCGAAGTGGACGCCCGGCTCAACAGCGAACTTCATTGACTCAAAACCCATCAAAAGGAGTGCTTATCATGGCAAACCTGACCCGACGAGATCCATTTTTAACCCGCCTGAGCCGTTTCGACCCTTTTTTCGGAGATGACTGGCTGAAAGGATTCTGGGTACAGCCCTTTGCAGGCGACGGAGAAGCGCCGCCGCAAATCAAGATAGACCTGAGCGAAGGCAAGGATGCCTATACCGTACGCGCCGAAGTCCCGGGCGTGAAGAAGGAAGACATCAAAGTGGAAATCGAGGGAAACCGCATTTCCATCAGTGCCGAATCCAAACGGGAAACCGAAGAAAAGAAGGATGACAAAGTCATCCGGCGCGAATGCTACCAGGGATCTTCCTATCGCAGCTTCACCCTTGACAGCGACGTGGACGAAACCAAGGCTTCAGCCAAGTACGACAGCGGCGTCCTGGAACTCACGCTCCCGAAAAAATCCGGCTCTGGCGCCAAGCAGCTGCAGATCGGCTGATGCCTTCCTACAGAAATACGCCATTCATGCGCTTTGAAGACCGAACGGATGCCGCGCAGCGCCTTGCGGAAAAGCTGTCACCCTACCGCAAGCAGCACCCGCTGATCCTCGCGATCCCCCGCGGCGCCGTGCCCATGGGCGTGCACCTTGCGCACGCCCTGGGCGGAGACCTGGACGTGGTGCTGGTGCGCAAGTTGTGTGCGCCCGGGGACCCCGAGTTTGCCCTGGGGGCCGTGGATGAAACCGGCTGGGTTTACCTGGCCGACGAAACCCGGTTCATGGCCAACCCCGGCTACATTGCCGAAAAGAAGGCGGAAGAAATGGCGCTGATGAAAATACGCCGCGCCCGCTATACACCGGCCCGTCCGCCGCAGGACCCCGCCGGCCGGGTGGTGATCGTGGTGGATGATGGCCTGGCCACCGGCGCCACCATGATTGCCGCCCTGCATGCAGTGCGCGCAAAAAAGCCGGAAAAACTCGTGTGTGCCGTCCCCGTGGCCTCCGAGGAAGCCCTGCACAAAGTGGAAGCGCTGGCCGACGAAGTGGTTTGCCTGCATGCCCCAAGCCGCTTCTATGCCGTGGGGCAGTTCTACGAAACCTTCAACCAGGTGAGCGACGACGAGGTGGTGGAACTGCTCAGGCAGGCTGCCCCCCAGTGATCAGCGGGCGCTCTCACTGCGCACTTTGACCGGAAAGCGGCGCATTCCCGACGTTTTTTCGAAAGTCCCGAAATGGCCGGCCAGCTTCGTACCGCAATGCGGGCAGGCGCCGGACTCGGTGACTTGGTAGTGCCGGATGTCGTGCCAATCGCGCACGATGAGCGGACGCTCACAATGGCTGCAGCTGGTGGTTCCCCCGGTTTCGTCATGCACATTGCCGGTATACACATGCAGAAGACCCGCCTCACGCGCCATGCGACGGGCCTTTTCCAGTGTTGCCGGCGGCGTGGCCGGAATGTCCGTCATCTTGAAGTCCGGATGAAATGCGGTGAAATGAAGTGGCACATCCGGGCCCAGTTCCCTGGCCACCCATTCGGACAAGGCTGCGATTTCCGCTGGCGAATCGTTTTTCCCGGGAATGAGCAACGTGGTGATTTCAAGCCAGGTGGAAGTTTCGTGTCGAATGTAGCGCAAGGTATCGAGCACCGGCTGCAAATGCGCTCCGGTGAGCTTGTGATAGAACGTTTCGGTAAACGCCTTGAGGTCCACGTTGGCGGCATCCATTTTCGCGTAAAAATCGCGCCGCGGTTCCTCGTGCATGTAGCCTGCCGTGACGGCAACCGTCCGAATGCCGCGTTCATGGCAGGCATCAGCCACATCCATGGCGTATTCGGCAAAAATCACCGGATCGTTGTAGGTGAAGGCCACGCTGCGGCATCCCAGTTCCTGCGCCGTCCGGGCAATGGCTTCGGGACTTGCCTGGTCCGCCAGGCGGTCAAAGTCGCGCGTCTTGGAAATGTCCCAGTTCTGGCAGAACTTGCAGGCCAGATTGCAACCCGCCGTACCAAAGGACAGGATGGTCGAACCGGGAAGAAAATGATTGAGCGGCTTTTTCTCGATGGGATCGACACAAAATCCCGAGCTGCGCCCGTAGGTGGTGAGAACCAGCGCATCTCCCGCACGCGCGCGCACAAAACAGGCGCCTCGCTGCCCTTCATGCAACTTGCAATCGCGCGGACAAAGGTCACACTGGATACGGCCGTCTTCCAGGCGGTGCCAGTAGCGTGCCGGCGTTCCCGTGAGCCCGGCCTCTGCAGTCCATGTTTCGATTTTCATGTCAGTGGACTTCGTAGCGCGAGAGCCGAATGTCTTCTGCCCAGAAATCTTCGGGCAGTCCGGCCTTGCGCTTGAGCTGAGACAGAAAATGCAGCGGCTCAGGCAGCTGCTCCCATACCTGCGGCAGGAAAGTGGCGCGGTGGCGTCCATATTCCAGCACCAGGCCGTCCACTCCCGGTTGCAAACGGGCCAGGACTTCGGCTTCGTCCATGAAGGACAGGGGCTGGAGCGGCGTCAGCACAGACACGTGAATGTCGATATCCGCCAACTCCCGCTGTGACAGCGCCGGAAAACGCGGATCGCGGAACGCAGCCCCGCAAGCATTCTGTTTGACATCGAGGAGCAGCCGCTGATGTGCTTCCAGCGTGCCAATGCACCCGCGCAAGCGCCCGGCGCGGGTGAGTGTCACGAAGGAAGCTCCCGGCTCGGCGAGCCACGGCGCGCTTTCATCTGCGGCAGCTCCGCCTCCCAGCGCTTGCCCTATGGCAGCACGGGCGATGGCCTGCAAAATTTCCTTTCTCGCGTTCACGGGCTCTCCGGCTCTGTAAAGGCAAAGGCGGCATAACCCACGACCCGCCCATGGTCTCCGGAAGTGTCTCCGGAATTGCGCAGGTCCAGCAGGTGCGGCTCCAGGCCCCGGCGTGCCGCAACCAGCAACAGGCCATTGATGGGTGCGCCACCACAGGCTTGTTCGTAGGAATCCAGGGGATGCAGGCTCAGAATGTCGTGAGCCGTGGCCCGATCCATCACTTGGGCCTTGGCATACGACAGGTAATGGGACAGGTCCGAGCTCACCACCACCAACGTCTCTTCGCCGCCCCACAGCCGGTCCAGCACTTCAGCCACCTCTTCTGCCGTGGCCTGCCCCACCGCCAATGGCACCAGGGAGAAATTCCCCAGCAGAACCTGCAGGAAAGGCAATTGCACTTCCAGGGCATGCTCCTGGGCATGGGCAGCCACGCTCACCGTCACCTGGGGCAGGTCGGCAATGGTCCGCACCGCCTCATGGTCCAGCGGCACCACGCCAAGGGGCGTGGCAAAGGCGTCGTCGGCCGGCAAGGCAAGGCCACGCACCGCCACCCGGTGGCAGGGACCCAGCAACACCACGCGCCGGATGCGGGTCGTCCGGGCCGCAAGCGAGGCATAGGCGCTGGCAGCAATGGGACCGGAGTATTCATAACCGGCATGGGGGGCGATCAAGGCTTTGGGCACGAGCGGATTGGCCGGGGCGTGGGCCAGCAGGGCGCGCACGGCACGGCCCAGTTCCCTACCCGTTTCCGGGTAGAAGAGCCCTGCTACAGCAGCCGGTCTAATGGTTTCCATGATTCTGAATATGGGGGTGTTTTTCCTAAAGTAAAGCTCAGACAGCGGACGGCGCGTCCTGTTCCCCATCCGCCTCCCGGCGCTCGAAAAAGGGGTAGAACACGGGCAAAAGCAGCAGCGTGAGCGTGGTGGAGGACACCAATCCCGAAATCACCACCACCGCCAGCGGGCGGGTCACTTCCGAGCCCGGGCCGGTGGAAAACAACATGGGAATGAGGGCAAGCATGGCCACGCTGGCCGTCATCATCACCGGGCGAAAACGGTGTTTGCATCCTTCCCGTACCGCTTCCTGAAGCGGCATACCCTGCTGGCGCAGCTGGCGGATGAAAGACACCAGGACCACGCCGTTGAGCACCGCAATCCCCCACAGGTTGATGAATCCGACAGCGGCCGGCACCGACAGGTATTCCCGTGCAAGAAGCAGGCCAAAAATGCCGCCGATGGAAGCAAACGGCAACACCAGGATGATGAGGGCAGCCATGCTCACGGAATCGAACAAGAGGAACAGCAGGAAGAAAATGGCCGCGATGGTCACCGGAATGATGACCATGAGACGCGCCATGGCCCGGTTCATGTTTTCAAACTGACCGCCCCAGTCCAGCGTATAGCCCTGGGGCAACTTGATCTGGCGGGCGATGCGGCCCTGCGCCTCCTTCACGAATCCGGCCAGGTCACGTCCCGTGACGTTGACGCCCACCACCAGGCGCCGCTTGCCTGACTCCCGCGAAATCTGGGATGGCCCGTCCACCACCCGGATGTCGGCGATTTCCTTCAGGGGAACCAGGGCGCCGTTGGGGGCCGTGAGGGTGATGCTGCTGAAGGCGGATACGCTGTCTCGCTGGTTCACCGGATAGCGCAACGCCAGCGGAAAGCGCTTTTCCCCTTCGTAAATGGTGGTGGCCACCTTGCCCGCGCCTGCAATTTCGATCACATCATTCACGTCTTCCACGTTAAGTCCATAGCGTGCGATGGCTTCGCGATCGATAGTGAAGGTGAGGTAGTTCTGCCCCGTCACCTGTTCGATGCGCAGGTCCGTGGCCCCGGGAATTTCTCCGATCACCCGGCCAATCTGGTCGCCCAGGCTGCGCAGCTGGCGAAGGTCATCGCCGAAAATCTTGATGGCCACCTGGGAACGGACCCCCGAAACCATCTCATCCACACGCGCCGCAATCGGCTGGGAGATAGCCGACTCCACGCCGGGCAGGGTTTTCAGGATGTCGCGAATGCGGTCGGCGATGGCATCCTGTGACAGCTTGCGCTCGCCTGCCGGCTTGAGGGTGACAATGGGATCTGACTCGTTGGGCTGGCCGGGATCCGCCGCCGATGCGCCGCGCCCCAGGCGCGATACCGCCATCTCCACGCCGGGAATCTGGGCAATGCGCTTGAGCGCTGAAAACTCCATCTTCACCGACTCGTCGAGTGAAATGTTGGCAGCGCGGGTGATCACCGGGGTGATCGCTCCTTCCCTCATGACCGGTATGAACGATTTCCCAAGAAAGTTGAAGCCCACAATACTCGCCAACAAAGCGACCAGGGCATAGGTCACCATCTGGCGCGGATGAGCCAGCGCCCACTGGAGGCTCGCCTCGTAGGGCGTGCGCAGGCGGGCCACGACGCGCGTATCGTGTTCGGCCCCCCCCTTGAGAATGTAGGAACAGAGCGCCGGGGACAGCGTGAAAGACAGCAGCAGCGAAATCGTGAGGGCAATGCCGATGGTGACCGCAAGAGGCCCGAACATTTTCCCTTCCATGCCCTGAAGCGAGAGCAGCGGCATGAATACCAGGATGATGATGCCTACCCCGAACAGCACCGGTGTAGACACTTCCTGGGCCGATTCCAGGATGATCCGGGTTTTGGGCACGCCCTCCTGCAATCGCCGCCCCAGATGGGCGAAGGTGTTTTCCACCACCACCACGGAGCCATCCACCATGATGCCAATGGCAATGGCAAGTCCGCCCAGCGACATGAGGTTGGCACTCATGCCGTAATGGTTCATGACCACAAAAGTGAGCAGTGGCGTCAGCACCAGCGTCGCCGTCACGATGACGGAGGAGCGCGCATCGCCCAGAAACAGGTAGAGCACGGCGATCACCAGGACAACCCCTTCCATCAGTACCTTGGCCACGTTGAACAGTGCCGCCTCCACCAGATCGGTGCGGTCGTAGAACGGCACAATCTGAAGCCCGTCCGGCAACAGGTGGCGGTTGTTGATGTCGGCCACTTTCTCCTTGATGCGCTGAACGATGTCGCGCGCGTTACCGCCCCGCTGCATCTGGATGATGCCGGCCACCGATTCAGTGACGCCGTTTTTGACCACGGCCCCCTGCCTCACTTCAGTGCCCACGGTGACTTCGGCCACGTCATGAACGAACACCGGCACCCCGCCCACCTCCTTGAGGACAATATTGCGGATGTCGTCTTCGTTGTTGATAAGCCCGAGCCCACGGATCAGGTACCGTTCGGCATACACGGGCAGCTGTCCGCCACCGGAATTGGCATTGTTGCGCGCCAGCGCCCGATAGACATCCTGCAGGCTGATGCGGTAATGGCGCAGCAGGCCGGGGGAAACAAGCACCTGGTATTCGCGGGCATAGCCGCCCATGGTGTTGATTTCAGCCACGCCCGGAATGTTGCGCAGCATGGGGCGCAGCACCCAGTCCTGGATGGTGCGGTGCTCGGTCAGCTCCTCCGGGGTAAGCGGACGGTTGCCATCCGAAGGGTGTTCCAGCGTGTATTGATACACTTCGCCCAGCCCCGTGGTTACCGGTCCGAGCACGGGGGTAATGCCCGGAGGCATCTGCCCCATCACTTCGATGAGCCGCTCCAGAATCACCTGCCGCGCGAAATACACGTCCGTGTCGTCCGTGAAAACCAGCGTGATCACGGCAATGCCGTTGCGATTGAGGGAACGCATTTCCGTGAGGCCCGGCAGACCCGTCATGGCGATTTCGATGGGCACGGTCACGAAACGCTCCACTTCTTCCGGAGAGCGCCCCGGCGCTTCCGCCGCCACCTGGACCTGGACGTTGGTCACATCGGGAAAGGCGTCCACCGCCAGCCCCTTGACGGCAAACAGGCCTGTTGCCAGCAGCACAGCCGCCAGCACCAGCACCACCACCCGGTGGCGCAGCGCGGCTTCAAGGAGCGGTCGAATCACCTTCCCCCCTCAGCCGCCGCCCAGGCGCTTCTTGCGTTCATTGTTGAGGTGGAAAGCCTGATCCGCGGCAATGGGCGTCCCCGCCTTGAGTCCTGACAGTACCGGCAACACCCCGCCGCTCTCCGGCCCCAGGCGCACGGGCGTCAACCGGAAACGGGTGGGTGACTCGGAGACGAACACGTAGTCGGCATTCTCCTCATGCACCACGGCACTGGCCGGCACCACGGGCGTATCCACTGTTTTTCCGGCAATCAGCATGGTGGCCAGCATCCCCGGCTTGAGCTGGCGTTCCGGATTGGGAATGGAAGTGCGCGCAGGCACCGTACGGCTGTCCGCGCTCACCATCTCACCCACGTAGATCAGCTTGCCTTCCAGATGTGCGTCGCGCAGCGCCGGTATTTCGATCTGCATTGACTGTCCCAGGGCAAGCAAGCCTGCGTCGCGCTCAGGCACGAGTGCCGTCACCCAGACTTCCGACAGGTCTGCCACGGTGAACAGCACTTCCGCCGGCTGTACCACTTGGCCCTGCACGATGCGGCGCTCCACCACCACGCCCGGGACACTCGCCACCACGGAAGACAGCGTGTTCACCTTGCCGTCCGCGCCCAGGGTTTCGATCTGGGCGGTGGTCATGCCCAACACCTGCAGCTGTTCTGACATGGCACGGCGTTCCGCCCGCGCCGTAGCCGCTTCGCTCTGCCGCCGCTGCAGTTCGGCCTTGGCGATCACGTCCTCCTTGTAGAGCAACTGGGCCCGTTCGTAGGCATTGCGGGCCAACTCTTCAGCCGCGCGCGCCTTGAGATAGGCCAGCTGCGACTGGCCCAGCTCGGCGGAATTGATGCGCGCCAGAAGCTCGCCTCGTTTCACAGTCTGGCCGGGAACAGCCACGATGTCCGTCACGCGGCCCGTGACGTTGGCCCCGATGCGCGACACGTGTTGCTCGTCGAAATCCACCTTGCCGGTCACGCGCAAGGTTTCCGAATAGGGGGATACCGTCACCGGCACCACCTGGATTTTCCAGTCACGGGCCAGGGCTTCCGAACCCATTGCCGACAAGTCCACCACGTCCGGATCCAGCGCCGGCGCCGAAGCCTCGGGATGACGACCGCTCTGACCAGACAGGTAAAACCACAGGCCGGCCGCCGCCAGCAAGGCGATCGGGGCACCGTAACGTACCCAGCGGGGCCCGCGCTGCCATGCCGATTTGAAGGAATCGAGGGGGTTGCTCATGGTTTGATGGATGCAGAAGTGAAAACAGGTTGAGCCCGGATACGATCGATTTCAACAGTCACGGCCGCAAGGTCGTAGCGTGCCGTGATCAGTTCGTTGCGCGCCGCACGATAGGTGCGCTGGGCGTTGAGCCACTCCAGGATGCCGCGTTCGCCATAGCGGTATGCCGCTTCGGCAATTTTCTGGGCAGCGGCGGCCTGGGCCAGCAATTCATTCTCGAGCATGGACACCTGGCTGCCTGCAATCTGGAAACGTCCGTAGGCCGCCGCAAGCGATTCGCTGAGCGAAAGACGCTGGGAATCGAGCAGGTTGCGGTTACGCGACAATTCCGCCTGGGCCTGCATCACCTGACCGGAGCGCCGGTCCCAGATGGGAATGGTGACTGCCATGCCCACCCGCGAAGATGACAGGGTGGGGTCCACATCGCGTTGCGCCAGCAGGGAAATCTTGGGCAGGCGCTGGGCCTTTTCCAAATCCACGCGCGATTCGGCAGCACGGCCTTCAGCTTCCGTCCGCTGCAAATCCGGATTTCTGGCCTGCAGTTCCTCCTGCAAGGTGGCCAGTGGCGGCATGGAAACGGCACTCGGCAATTCGCCTGTGACCTGGGCGTCTTCCGGAATGGGTTTGCCCACCGCCTGGCGCAGGCTGATGCGCGCCTGAAGCACGCGCAATGAAGCCATGTCACGGTTCTTGCGGGCATTGAGCAGTTCCGTCTCGGCCGTGATCAGGTCAAACTTGGGAGATTCTCCGGTGCCGTAGCGCAGCGCAATGTTGTCGCGGATCTGCTGGGTGAGCTGCAAGTCTTCCTTTGCAGCTGCGGCTTCCGCCTGGCGCCGCAGGAGATCGTAATAGGCCAGCTTGATGGCGGCAGCCGCATCGTTCTCGAAGGACTGGCGGGCTGCATCGGCGGCGCTCAACGACGCATCGGCGGCCTCGATGCGCGGTGTGCGCACCATGGGGTATTCCAGCGGCTGATTGAGCGCAATGGTATAGACAGAACCGGAATGGGGATCCGGCACTTCCCGCTCCTGGCCGCGCCCGCTCTGGCCGCTGATTTCGGGATTGGGGTACGCCCGTGCGGTCTGCGCCATGCCACGGGCGGCAGCCACCTGGTCGCGCGCCGCAAGCACCGCGGGGTTGGCGCTGAGTCCCAGGCGCAGCAGATCGTCCAGAGTCAGCGTGGATCCCGCCCGGGCTGAAATCAGCGTGGCTGCAAGAAAACAGGTCAGCAGAAGCCGCGGCAGCCCACTACCGGAATAACGTAACCCCATCGTCAGGACAGTTTTTGACCCAGTCATTTGTTGTTCATGTTATGGAATGACGATTAAGGCATGCTTAAACCCGTTGCACCCTGTTTCCATTGTCCCCCTTTTCGTTGCCCTTTGCAGGAGCTCCCCTCTGCCGGCGGTCCGCAGCAACGCCCGGCGCGCTCTGCTACACTGGAAATGCGGGGTGGTCGTATTCCCCACCCTCGCTCATTCCCGGGAGGACAATCATGATCCACCAGCCCATCGACGTTTCCACCCGCATCAGCCCGGAACTGTCAGACATCATCGAACACCTGAGCAACGACATGGACACCGACGAACCCCTCACCCTCTCGACGGTACGGGGCATCGTGGCAGACATGCTGCCTGCGGCTTTCAACGAGGCGGAAGCCCTGCACCGCTTTGACCTGGATGAATCCCTTCTCGACGAACTCGATGCCCTGATCGAGGAATATGGCGAACACGCCTCCGCCATCGAATTCGTCCAGCATGAAGCCAGTGAAGCCCTTTCGCGCGTAATTGAAACCGTGGCCGGAGATGACCGCTTCGAGGAGGTGCCTCTCACGCTGGCAGCCGTGCGAGAGGCGATTGAAGCGGGCGTGGCCTCCGAGCTGGCCGGCGCAGGCGCCCTGGAAGAGGACGAGGAAGCAACCCTGCTGGAAGAACTGGACGGGCTGATTGAACGTTACGGCGAGCTTGCGCTGGCAGAAAATTTCATCCGCTTCGAGTAGTCCCCGAGCCCGTTTTTTTCTGCAAGTAATCCGCCACGTCATCGAGCGTGACAAGGCGGGCGTAATCGGACTCGGGAATATCCACCTGGAATGCGCGATGCAATCCGATCAGGAAATTGAGCCAATCCATGGAATCCAGATCAACCTGACGCCGCAGCGGCTCTCCCGGCACCAGATCTTCAGCCTCCACTTCTGGAGCAATGGCCTGCAAAACCGCAATGACCTGGGCGTAGAGGGGATCGGTTCTCATGGGAGCTCCTGATTACAGGGTTTCGGGATGCTGCAACCGCTCGCGCACTTCATTGAGGAACAATGCGCCGCGATGACCATCGGATACGCGATGGTCTGCTGACAGGGTCGCCTGCATCACCGGCACGGCCCGCACGACCCCCTCTTCTGCCCATGGCCGGAGCGACACCCGGCCCAGCCCCACCAGGGCCACCTGGGGCGGATAAATCACGCCGAAGACCGATTCCACTCCCTGGTCCCCCAGGTTGGTCACCGTCACGGTGGCATCGGCCAGTTCCGAACTGCGCAGCGAGGCGCTGCGCGCCCGCTGTACCAGGTCGGAGAGTTCCTGCATGATCACCGCCAGGGGTTTGTCCGCCGCATCGTGCAGAGCTGGAGCCACCAGGCCTCCCTGGCGCAAGGCAATCGCCACTCCCACGTGAATGCCCTTTCCGGCTTCGAATGCCCCGTTGCGGTAGAAACCGTTGAGTTCGGGAAATTTCCGCAACGCGAGCGCCACCGCCTTGATTGGCAACACCGCCATGAGAAGCCGCTCGGGCAGAGGCCGCCCGGCATTGAACGTTTCCAGCCACTCCTGTGCACGCCGCATGGGCACGGATTCGGCCAGGTAGTAATGGGGAATCTCCCGCTTGGAACGGCTCATGGCGGCCCCGATGGCCGCCCGCATGTCTGCCACCTTCCCGACTCCTGTGCCGGCCGGGACGGATGCCACCGCAGCCGCCGGTGTGGCAGCGGCAGCCGCCGTCCGTTCCACGTCTTCCAGCGTCACCGCCCCTTCAGGACCGCTGCCCGCGATGGATTCCAGGGCAATGCCCAGGGTGGCCGCCCGTTGTCGGGCGGCCGGCGAAACGCGGCTGCGCGCCACAGGCAACTCGCCGGGTGCCAGCAGCCTGGCCATGGGCGTTCCCACCGGAACGGTCTCGCCAGGGCGCACCAGGAGCTGGGCTACCGTGCCGTCCTGCCAGATTTCAACATCCACTGCCGCTTTCGAGGTGTCCACAACCGCCACCACCTGGCCACGCCGGACGGCATCGCCTGGCTTCACTTTCCATTCCAGGAGCTTGCCTTCGGTCATGTCGGCGCCCAGGGCCGGCAACGTGAAATCGATCATGTTTTCCCCAGCAATGTCCTGACTGCTGCCACGATCTTTCCAGGCTGCGGCAACGCCGCCTCTTCCAGCGGAAGCGCATAAGGCATGGGCACTTCTTCGCTGCAAACCCGTCCCACGGGCGCATCCAGATCGTAAAAAGCGCCTTCCATCAGGCGCGCGACAATTTCGGCGGAGAGACTGCCGCTTTTCCAGCCTTCGTCCACCACCACCGCGCGATGGGTTTTGCGCACCGACCCAAGCAACGTGGGGGTGTCGAGCGGGCGCAGCACGCGCAAGTCGATCACTTCCGCTTCAATGCCTTCTCCGGCAAGCTGGTCGGCCGCTTCCAGGGCACGCAGCAGTCCGCCACCGTAAGCAATAATGGTCACTGCATCGCCCGCGCGACGCATGGCTGCGCTGCGGATGTCGCAACGCCAGGCAGACGGGTCATCGCCCAGCTCGCCTTCCAGGTTGTACAGCCGCACGTGTTCAAACAGGATCACGGGGTCGGGGCATGCCAAGGCAGGTTCCAGCATGCCGCGCGCGTCCGCGATCGTGGCCGGTGCCAACACCCGCAGCCCGGGTACATGGGCATACCACCCCTCGAAACTGTGGGAATGCTGGGCCGCAAGCTGACGCCCTGCACCCGTGGCCATGCGGATCACGAGCGGCACGTGCAGCTGCCCGCCGGACATGTGGCGCAATGCGGCTGCGCCGTTAACGATCTGGTCCATGGCAAGCAGGCTGAAATTCACCGTCATGACTTCCACAATGGGGCGCATTCCCCCAAGGGCCGCCCCCACGCCAGCCCCCACGAACCCCAGTTCGGAAAGCGGCGTATCGCGCACGCGCTCCGGACCGAATGCTTCCAGCAACCCCTTGGATACCGCATAAGAGCCTCCGTACCGGCCCACGTCCTCACCCATGAGAAATACGCGGGGATCGCTCGCCAGCGCGTCACGCAAGGCCTCCCGCAACGCTTCGCGGTAACTGATCTTCACGGTTCCTCCTGCGCCACCACGTCGCGCCCCAGTTCCGACACGGGCTCGAACGGCGCCGCATCCGCAAACGCCACGGCGGCGGCCACTTCGGCCATGGCACGGGCATCGAGCGCCAGGAACTCTTCTTCTGTAAGCTTGCCTTCTGCCTTGAGACGGGCGCTGAAAGTGTGGATGGGCCCGCGTTCCTTCCAGGCCTCCACTTCCTTGCGGTCGCGATAGAGTTCCGGATCGAACATGGAATGGGCCCTGAACCGGTAGGTGCGGTATTCCACGAAGGCGGGTCCGCCCCCTGCGCGCATGCGCGCAAGCGCCTGCTGCGTGGTTTCACGCACCGACACCACATCCATGCCATCGGCACGCAGGGCGGGTACCTGGTAGCTTTCTGCCTTGACGCACAGATCGGTCTGGGATTCGGAGCGCGCCAGGGCCGTGCCCATGGCATAAAGGTTGTTTTCGCAGCAGAACAGCACCGGCAGTTTCCACAAGGCGGCCAGGTTCATGGACTCATGAAAAGCGCCTTCGGCCACCGCCCCCTCCCCGAAAAAACAAGCCACCACGCGCGCTTCGTGTTGCAGTTGCGCGGCAAGCGCCAAGCCCACTGCCAGCGGCAAGCCACCGCCCACGATGGCGTTCCCCCCGAAAAAGCGCCGCCCGGCGTCGAACAGGTGCATGGATCCACCCCGGCCACGGGAACAGCCCAAAGCCTTGCCGAACATTTCCGCCATGATGGCGTTCATGGGCACTCCGCGCATCAGGGCATGCCCGTGTTCGCGGTACGTGGCCACCACGTCATCCCCTTCGTGGAAGCAGGGCATGGCCCCTGCCGCCACAGCTTCCTCGCCGATGTAGAGGTGGAGGTAGCCACGGATCTTTCCCGCGCCATACCATTCGGCCGCGGCTTCCTCCAGGCGCCGGATGCGCAGCATGTCCGCAAGCAGTGCCTGCGAGGAGGTCTTGTCGTAGGGCACCGGACCCAGGCTCATGTCTGCTCCAGTGCGGACGTGTCGCCTTCCGGCAACCCCAGCTCACGCGCCTTGAGCAGGCGGCGCATGATCTTGCCGCTGCGGGTTTTTGGCAGCGAATCCAGGAAATCCAGCTCCTTGGGTGCCACCGCGGCTCCCAGGCGCTTGCGGGCATGGCCCAGGATGTCGCGCCGCAGGGCTTCGCTCGCTTCGAATCCGTGCCGCAGCGACACGAAGGCCTTCACCAGTTCGCCCAGGGTTTCGTGAGGCTTTCCAATCACCCCGGCTTCAGCCACGGCCGGATGCTCCATGAGCGCGCTTTCCACTTCGAAAGGGCCGATCAGGTGCCCTGCCGACTTGATCACGTCGTCGCTACGCCCTACGAACCAGTAATAGCCGTCCTCATCGCGCTTGGCCAGGTCGCCCGTGAGGTACCACTCGCCCGAGAAACAATTGCGGTAGCGAGCAGCTTCACCCAGGTAACCACGCATCATGGAGGGCCAGCCTTTTTTCAGTGCCAGTTCGCCTTCATGACCAGGCTCCTTGATGAACGACACGCCGCCATCCTGTTGCCGCCGCACGAGCGCCGCCTCCACGCCTGGCAGGGGGCGCCCCATGGAACCGGGCTTGATGTCGAAGGCCGGCGCATTGGCGATCATGATGCCGCCCGTCTCCGTTTGCCACCAGTTGTCGTGAACGGGAAGGCCGAACGCATCGAGCCCCCACCAGACCGCTTCCGGATTGAGCGGCTCGCCCACGCTGGCAATGAAGCGCAGCTGCGGGCAAGGGCGTGCCCGCGCGAGCTCCAGGCCCGCCTTCATGAGCATGCGGATGGCCGTGGGCGCGGTGTACCAGACGCTGACGCCTTCTTCCTGCAGGATGCGGTACCAGCGCTCGGCATCGAATTCCGCTTCGTCGATGACGGACGTCACCCCATGCAGGAGCGGCGCGATGATGCCATAGGACGTGCCCGTGACCCAGCCAGGATCGGCCGTGCACCAGTAAATGTCGGCAGGATGGAGATCAAGCGCGTACTTGCCTGTCATCCAGTGCATGAGTGCCGCTTCGTGCACGTGCTGCGCCCCCTTGGGCGTGCCCGTGGTACCGCTGGTGAAATGCAGCAACGACGGATCTTCCGGGCGGGTGGGCACCGTGTCGAAAACATCGGAAGCGCTGGCCAGAAAGCGTCCGAAATCAAGAGTGCCTGAAACCGACGTCTCCGCCCCGTTTTCCCCCACCAGCAGCACCTGTTCCAGTTGCGGCAAGCGCGAACGCAGCCCTTCCACCTTTCGCCGGTAAAGGGACTCCGTGGTCACCAGCACGCGCCCAGCCCCAAGCGTGAGCCGGGTGGCCACCGGTTCGGGCCCGAAGGCCGAGAACAACGGCGAAACCACCACGCCCGCTTTCAGGCCGCCCAGCACCGCGATGTAGAGTTCTGGAATACGTCCCGACAGCACGAACAGGGTGTCGCCGCGGCGGATCCCCAGTGCGGTCAGGGCTGATGCAAAACGGTTGGTGAGGCGAGCCAGCTCGGCGTAGGTGAGCACGTCGCGCCGCCACTGCTCGCCCAGAAACACAAAAGCCGGGTGGTGACGCCGCGCACCCCGTGCATGGCGATCCACGGCTTCGTGCGCAATATTGAGCGCGCCTCCGGGGAGCCCTTCCAACTGACGGCGCACGGCATCCCAACTGAAGGACGCACGCTGCGCCTCGTACGCATTCCAATGTGGCGCCACTCGCCATTCGGACGCCGTCTTGTGAATGACTGCCGGCCGGTCCATGGAGAACTCCTGGCAAGAAACCTGAAAACAAAAGGATTTCAGGCTTCTAAGCTAGCATATTCCCACAGGAACGTTTTGATCGGGGACAAAGTCCCCTGCCGGAGGGCGCTATTTCCAGGATTGCAACTGCCACTCCCAGAAATCTTCCCGCTCGTCATCCCCTTTGCCGCCTGTGTAGTAAATACCCGAGCTGCGGCGAATGGCCCAACGGCCGATTTCCGGCACGAGCCACAGGTCTTCCGTGCGCTCGCTTTCCAGGCGGTAGTATTGTTCGAAGCTCACGAACTGGATGAAATTGTGGAAAGTCAGCGCCCGGAACTTTCCGGCCGGCACTTGCACCTCTTCCCATTCCCGGGCATTCATGGTGAGAAACCAGTGATAGTGATAACCGGGGTTGTCGAGCACCTGGTATTCACGCCGGAAATGCCCTTTCCAGCCGGCATTGAGTTCCAGTGGCCAGAGCGGGATGGGTTCGGGAAACACCTGGGGCGGATTCCAGTGCGGATCCTGCTTGATCATGCCCCATGGACTCTGGATTTCGTCGGGCAGGGTGCCGGCGTGCAGCCCCGTGCGCTGAATCCGAACCTGGGCTCCGACGCTCACCACGCGTTCTGTGATGATGTCGAGCACTTCCTGGTTGTACACGTTGCGCAAGGCATAAACCCATTCCTGCCCCACTTCGGGCGGGCGCATGCGGGGTTGTCCCGCAGGCGACGGCACGAGGCGACCCCGGGGGTCGGGCAAAGGGGTGATGCAGCCAGCCGGCAGCGTGGCAAGGAACATCAGGAGCGATCGCCTGCGCCAATCGAACTCCTGTTCCTGTGGCGAACTGATGGTCATGATCGAAGGTCCTGTTTCCGGCGATTGCCGTCGGGCAGTGGGGAGATGGTGTATAGTCAGCCCCTTTCTGTTTGCAGAATACCAGCCCCCTGCCTGCTTTGGTGTTAACAAATAATTCAACCCAATTTTCCGCGCTGACGCCGGACACGGTGCTCAACGCCATCGAACACACGGGCATCCGCTGCGACGGGCGCTTGCTGGCCCTCAACAGCTACGAGAACCGCGTCTACCAGGTGGGCACCGAAGACGGAAAGCCCGTGGTCGCCAAATTCTACCGACCCCAACGCTGGAGCGACGAAGCGATTCTGGAGGAGCACGCTTTCGTGGCCGCGCTCGCTGAACGGGAAATCCCTGTGGTTCCGGCATTAGTCATCAATGGACAGACCCTGCACCACCAGGGTGGATTCCGCTTCAGCCTCTTTCCCCGGCAAGGAGGGCGTTCACCGGAACCCGGCGACCCGGAAACGCTGGCCTGGATCGGCCGTTTCATCGGACGCATCCACGCCGTAGGCGCCATCGAACGGTTTGTTCAGCGCCCGGCACTCGACGTCGCCTCCTTCGGTGAAGAGCCAAGCTCCTACCTGCTGCAAAGCGGCTTCATTCCTGAAGACCTGGGCACGGCCTATGAAAGCGTGGTACGGCAGGCACTGGACGGCGTGCGGCACGCCTTTGAGCGTGCCGGCTCCGTCAAAACCTTGCGTCTGCACGGGGATTGCCATCTGGGCAACGTGCTGTGGACCGACCAGGGCCCCCATTTTGTGGATTTCGACGACAGCCGCACCGGCCCTGCCGTGCAGGACCTGTGGATGCTGCTTTCTGGCGAACGCGCCGAGATGGAGCTGCAACTGGGTCACGTGCTCCGGGGTTACGAAGCGTTCTGCGATTTCGACCGGCGCGAACTGCACCTGGTGGAAGCCCTGCGCACGCTGCGGCTCATTCATTACGCTGCCTGGCTGGCCCGCCGCTGGGACGATCCGGCCTTTCCCATGGCTTTTCCCTGGTTCAATACCCAGCGCTACTGGCAGGATCGCGTACTGGAATTGCGCGAACAGATCGCGCTGATGGACGAGCCTCCATTGGCCCCTGGCCCATGAGCGCCATCGACATCCGGGAAGAAGCGGGCGTGCGCACCCTGCACTTCGGTTCAGACTGGATTCAGGGCGCCATGCGGATTGCTCGCCCCTGGCGACTGGAACTCGATTACACCCAGGACATGATGGCCAGCCTGCTTTTCCGGGAAGAACCCCGCTTTCCGAGAAAGGCGCTCCTGATCGGCCTGGGCGCCGCATCCCTCTGCAAATTCCTGTACCGCCACCGTCCGGACACAGAGCTCACCGTGGTGGAAATTGATCCTGCCGTGGTGGCCGCTGCACGCCAGTTCTTCAAGTTGCCCGAAGATTCGCAACGGCTCAGGATCGTGATCGATGACGGGGCTCGGTTCGTGGAGAGAACCGGCAAGACCTACGACCTCATCCTGGTGGACGGGTTTGATGCCAATGCCCGGGCCGGGGAACTGGACAGCCCGTTCTTTTACGAACGCTGTCGCGAGCGGCTCAGTCGCATCGGCATCCTGGCCGTCAACCTGATCGGACGCAACCGCAGCTTCAGAAAAAGCGTGGAACGCCTGAAGGCCGCATTTGAAGACCAGGCACTGGCGTTCCCGGCCTGCGAAGGCGGCAACGTCATCGCCTTTGCGTCCGGCCGGGAGCCCGTGAAGATCACCCTTGCCGCATTGCGCGAGCAGGCCGGACAACTCAAGAAAGACACCGGACTCAACCTTCTGCCGACCCTGTCCCGCCTGGAGCAGGATCAGTCATGCCGCGGCGGAACGCTGGTCATCTGACTCATTGTTTTCCGCGGCCATCCCGGTCGATTTCCATCTCGTTGATAACCTGGGTGACACCGGGCACTTTGCGGGTAATGCGAAGCGTCTCGTTCATTTCATACTCTTCGGTGACGATGCCTGAAAGTTTCACCACCCCGTCATCCACCTTGATGTTGATGTGGGGGACGTAGATGTGCGGGGCTTTGTTGAGCCGCATCCGGATCTCATCCTGCAGGCGATGGTTCGCATCGATTTGAGCTTGCGTTCTGACCGGCGGCGTTCCACAGGATACCAGGCAGGCCGAACAGGCCAGAAACAGAGAAAGGATCAGCACTCTCATGGATTCACCTCATCAGTCTATTGGCACTTTGTAATTATGCACTGATAACGACCGACAAAGAATGCTCTGATCACTCCGGAGGGGATCCGGTTGCAGCCGATCCCCTCCGGCCGATGCGTGCGTCAGCGTTTCCCGGGTTTCTGGAAGTCCGACTTGCGGATCATGCCGTTGATGATCTTGACCTTGTCCACCACTTCGGTGACCTGAAAATCTGTGCCGGCACTAAGATAGGCCAATGCAGTGGCACGATCCATGCCCAGTTTTTCGTTGAGGAACTGTACCGCCTGGCGGGTTGCGTCTTTCATCGCTTCGTTCAGATCGGTATTGAGTCCGATGGGAATCCAGTAATTCGGGGTTTCCGCAAAAGGCTGCTTCATGGGAGCCTTCATCGGCAGAGCAGGGTCGCCTGCCTTGAGAACGGTCAGACGCACCTTGGCCCGCAAGGACCCTTCCAGGGCCGTCAGCGCCACTTCGCCATCGCCTTGCACGAAATGGGGGTCGGCCGCAAAGAAGAGCCCGCCTTTCACATGAACGGGCAAATACAGGGTGGAGCCGGCACTCAGTTCGTTGAGGTCCAGGTTCCCGCCGTATTCGCCGGGAGGAACGGAGTTGGGCTTTTCCTTGGTGTTGACCGCCACACCCATGATGCCCAGGAAAGGCTTGATCGGGAAATGCGCTTCAAGGCCGCTTTTGTCCTTGATGATGCCATACCACTTGCCACCGATTTCCTTGATGGGGGTAAACGTGGACACATTGCCGTAAAGATCGGGATGGGCCGCATCAGCTCCCGGAAACGGCCCCTTGTTTTCCGGGAACTCGCCCGGAAGCGCCCCTTTGCCATGGCGGTTTGAAATGACGCCGTAGGGCACCCGCGGCTGCAGTTCGAGAATGTCCACTTTGAGCACATCGCCTGTCTGGGCTCCTTCGATGCCCACGGGGCCGGTCACGATGTGGGGACCGTCTTTGACAAAATCATGTTGCAGGCTGGATTCCGTAATGACTTGGGCATCCTTGAGCACCTGCGCGGGCTTGATGCCGAATTGCGAAAAATAACGGGTCGGATTGCGCCCCTGGTCCTCCAGGATGCCTTCATGGGATACCGTATCGAAAATCACGACACTGCCGGAAGGCACGGTGAGCAGCGGTTTGGCATCGGCATTGGGCAGGCTGCCCCAGCGCACGGTGTCCGGCGTGGAAGGCACATAGTAGTTTCCGTTGGGTAACTTTTCCGGCTTGTCGGCCATGGGCTGCAGCACCTGGAAATCCTTGGCCAGCAGGGGACTGGAAGCGAAAGCGAAAGCCGCGGCTGCCAGCAGCGGAACGGCCGTTTTTCGGAATGCAAGGGCAGCAATCATGGGGATTTCCTCCATTTATGATTTTCGTGATGGCATCGCGGCAGTTTCATGCAAAGCGACGCTCTGGAGTTTTTAACCAAATTTCGCAAAATGTACAACCGCCGTTAGCACCTTGCATTGCACAAAAACGCTGCGAAGCCCCCCTGCGATTTGCGCACAGCCCCTGCAGTGGGCTAGAATCACGCCGCGTCAAAAAAGCATTCCGGATTAAACCGATGCAATTGGATCGCATCGCATCTGCGCGTCTGCCCGCTATTTCAAAAAGGCACCATGCACGTCAAACACCGTTTCACCCCTGCCTCCCTGATCGCTCCAACCGATGCCAACGGAGGCCGCCAATGAGCATTGCACGTGAAGTGGCGCGACGACGTACCTTCGCCATCATCTCCCACCCGGATGCCGGAAAAACCACCCTGACCGAAAAGCTGCTGCTGTACGCCGGTGCAATCCACATTGCCGGCACGGTGAAAGCACGCAAATCGAACCGCCACGCCACGTCTGACTGGATGGAAATCGAGAAGCAGCGCGGCATCTCCGTGGCCAGCTCGGTGATGCAGATGGAGTACCGCGACTGTGTCATCAACCTGCTTGACACCCCGGGCCACCAGGATTTCTCCGAAGACACCTACCGGGTGCTGACTGCCGTGGATGCGGCCCTGATGGTGATCGATGCCGCCAACGGCGTCGAGTCACAAACCCTGCGCCTGCTCGAAGTCTGTCGCGCCCGGCGCACGCCAGTACTCACGTTCATCAACAAGCTCGACCGGGAAGTTCGCGAACCGCTCGACATCGTGGACGAGATCGAACGCGTGCTGGCAATGCCGGTGGTGCCGTTCACCTGGCCGGTGGGCATGGGCAAACGTTTTGGCGGAGTTTTCGACCTGCGCGCCGAATCCATGCGCGTCTTTCGCCCGGGCGAGGAAACCCGTGCCGATGATGTGGAAATCATTGCCGGCCTGGACAATCCGGAATGCGAACGCCGCTTTGGCCCTGATTTTGAACAGGCCCACAATGAAATCGAACTGGTGCGCGCGGCGATGCCCGAATTCAATGCAGAGGCCTTCCTGTCGGGAAAGCAGACACCGGTGTTCTTCGGATCGGCAATCAACAACTTCGGGGTGCGCGAAGTGCTCGACGCCCTTGTCGATCTTGCTCCCGCACCCGGTGCGCGAGAGGCCTTGCAACGTCCCGTAACCCCGACGGAGGAGAAATTCTCCGGCGTGGTCTTCAAGGTGCAAGCCAACATGGATCCTGCCCACCGCGACCGCATCGCTTTCGTGCGCGTCTGCGCAGGCCGCTTCGAACGGGGGATGCGCCTTAAAATCTGCCGCAACGGCAAGGAGATACGCACCGGCAATGCCGTTTCCTTTCTTTCCCAGCGACGCGACCTGCTGGAGGATGCTTACCCCGGAGACATCGTCGGCATTCCCAACCACGGCCTGCTCCGCCTCGGCGACACGCTGACCGAGGGAGAACAGCTCCAGTTCACCGGTCTGCCCTTCTTCGCGCCCGAAATGTTCCAGACGGTTGAAGTGGATGACCCCCTGCGCACCAAGCAACTGCGGCAGGGGCTGATGCAACTGGGCGAGGAAGGAGCCATCCAGGTCTTCCGGCCCCATGCGGGAGGCCCTCTGTTGCTAGGCGCGGTGGGAAACCTCCAGTTTGAGGTGGTGGCCCACCGGTTACGGCAGGAATACGGCGTCACGCCACGGCTGACACCCACGAAGTTCCGCCTGGCCCGCTGGGTAACTGCAGACAATCCCCGCGAATTGACGCGCTTCCTGGATGGCAATGCCCATCGAATCGCACTCGACGTGGTTGATGCGCCGGCAATTCTTGTCAGTCATCAGGCTGAATTGAACGTGATCCAGGAGCGCTGGACCGACATTCGATTCCATGGCCTGCGCGAGCACGGCGGACAAGTCTTCAGCGCCGATCTGGGCTGACGCCTCTCTCCAGGGGGTCGTCCGGACACCCACGCCGGGCACGGTGCCTGTGATATTGGGAGGGAAATCCCTGGGCTGGACTTTAGGCTGGGGAGGGCTTGATAATTCACCATTCAAAAGCGCCTTACTTGGCTACAGCACGTGTTTCACGGGTCGTTGTGGAAAAAATGGGGGGGTGAATGAAGCTAACAAGGACACAGATCACAAATTTCCGATGTGTCGAGGATAGCGGAGTTTTTGAAATTGGTGATCTCACTTGCCTTGTAGGCAAGAACGAAGCGGGAAAAACCGCCATCCTTAAAGCGCTTCATGGTCTCAGCTCAACCGACGGTTTCACTTATGACCGCACGCGTGATTACCCGCGACGCTTTCTGACGCGCTTCGATGAACGTCACGGTGACGGCAAGTCTCCCGTCGCAAAAACCTGGTGGGCCCTTGAGGATGACGACGTTGCCGAACTGAACAAGGTGTTTGGCGAAGGCGCCCTGAACGACCGTGTCGTGGAAATCACCAGCCACATCGGGATGAACGGCACTTCGTGGGACATCCCCCTCAACGAAAGAAAATGCCTCGACAATCTCGCTTCGCTGCACGGGTTAAGCGACCCGGAAAAAACCGATCTGGGATCTGCCGAACGAACAAAGGACGCACACGCGATCCTTAAAAGCCTGCCTGAACGCTCGCCCACCCAGGAATCCTTAATGCAGA
>JAGWTQ010000082.1 GCA_028868905.1 Betaproteobacteria bacterium | reverse complement strand
CCTTGACGCGCTCGCCCGCCTTGACCAGGATTTCCGCCACGGCGCCGGCCACCTGGGCCGCCATCACGGTCTGGCGTTCAGCCTCCACCACCGCATCGAAACTGTTGAGCACGGGAGCCGGCGCGGCCGCTACGGTGCCGCCCGGCCCTTCGGCCGCTCCGGCCGCAGGCGCCAGACTGCCCAGCAGCGCACTGAAAACGATCGTCACGGTCCAGTTTTTCGCAGTCTTCATCGCAGGCTCCCATCGGTTCCAGGCGTTCATACGGGAAATCCAGATAGTTACTTTATTCATTATCGCTCAGCGCCGCCTGTCACAATTTATTAAATTACATTATGTGAATTTATATAATGTTTCATGGTATAGTGTCAACAGCATTGTTCATGGAACATGATGAGATGATGCCTGACAAACCTGACAAAGCCCCCGACTTCGCCGCCATGTATGCCTCGGCCGACCGCGCCTGCGGCCTGCTCAAGGTGCTGGCCAATCCGGATCGCCTGGTCCTGCTGTGCCGCCTGGCCTCCGGCGAAAGCTGCGTGAGCGAGCTGGAAGAATCCCTCGACATCCGCCAGCCCACCCTTTCCCAGCAGCTCGCCGTGCTGCGCGAGGAAGGCCTGGTGAGCACGCGGCGCGAAGGCAAGCACATCTACTACCGGGTGACGAGCCCGGAGTCGATCGCCATCATTCACGCCTTGCAGGAACAGTTCTGCGAGACCCCGCAGAAGAGGAAATAGAGGTTCAGCGCACCAGCGCGGCTTGTTCGGGATGGAACCACTGCAGGGTGTGGTGCAGCGTCACCACGCCGCCCACGATGATGAGAGTGGGCGCCTGCAGCTGGGCCACGCGCGCCGCTTCCGGCAAAGTGGCCAGCGTGCCCGTCACCACCCGCTGACGCTGCGTGGTGCCCTGCTGGACGATGGCGGCCGGTGTGCCTTCCGACAATCCGTGCGCCACCAGCTCGCGGCACAGCATGTCCAGTCCCTGCAATCCCATGTACACCACCACGGTCTGCCCGGGCCGGGCCAGCAGGTCCCAGTCCAGGTTCATGGAGCCATCCTTGAGGTGGCCCGTGACGAACACGCAGGATTGGGCGTGATCGCGGTGCGTGAGGGGAATGCCGGCATAGGCCGCCACGCCGGAGGCCGCGGTGATGCCCGGCACCACCTGGAACGGAATGTGGTGGCGCGCGAGCTTTTCAATTTCCTCGCCGCCGCGTCCGAAAATGAACGGGTCGCCCCCTTTCAGGCGCAATACGCGCCGCCCTTCGCGGGCCAGCCGCACCAGCAGGTCGTTGATGCCTTCCTGGGGCAGCGCGTGGTTGCCGCGCCGCTTGCCCACGAAAATGCGTTCGGTCTTTTCCGGGATCAGGGCCAGCACAGCCTTCGACACCAGGTTGTCGTACAGCACCACGTCCGCCTGCCCCAGGAGCTTGAGGGCGCGCAGGGTGAGCAGGTCGGGATCGCCCGGCCCCGCCCCCACCAGATAGACTTCGCCCAGGGCGCTCACCGCACCGTCTCCAGGCCGTCGAGGAAATGTCGCGGACGGCGCTGCCACAGGTCGATGGCGCGCGCGCAGGCCGTTTCCGGCGCTTCGCGTTCCAGCAAGGACAGGGCGATGGCGGTGGTGCCCACCACCGCGGCCGTGCCGTATTCGTCTTCGATTTCCCCGCGCCACAGGCGCGGCAGGCGCAGGCAGTCCATGGTTTCGTCCTTCAGGTGGCGCTGGGCAAACTGCGCCGGCCATTCCTGGTGCAGGGGCTGGCCGTCGTGCACCCGTTTGACGTTGCAGGGGCTGTCGGGATTGCGTTCGGGCTCGCCGCCCTCCCCCTTGAAGACCGTCATATCGGAGTCACCCAGCAGCAGGGCCGCTTCCTGGTGGGTGTCGTCATAACCCGGATGAAAAATGCCCATGAGCGCGGCGCGCGCGCGCAGCGGGTTGAGCATGCGCACCACCGTGTGCACGGGCGAACGCAGGCCCAGCACCGCCTTGAGGTCGAGCAGTCCCTGCAGCATCGGGCTCACGGCGTCGAGCGTCATGAAGGCGAAATTGCGCTGCTTGAGATGGGTCGCGGCCTCGGCCAGGCTGGCTGCCGGCGCAAGGCCCAGCGCCGACAGGGCCTGCGGCACGTACACCCGCCCCGCGGTGCCGCCGCCGATGCCGTGCATGAACACGCGATGCCCGTGGCTGGCCAGCAGCAGGGCGGCCAGCACATGCCAGGGCAACTGGCGCCGTTTGCCCGCATAGGAGGACCAGTCCAGGTCCACCGCCACGGCCGGAGGCTGCGGCAGGGAAGCGCGTGCCGCCTGCACCAGCCCCGCCACTTCGGCGGCGCTTTCTTCCTTGACGCGCATGAGCATGAGAAAGGCCCCGAGCTGCACGGGCTCCACCGAGCCGGCCAGGATCTGCGCCATGGCGTCGCGGGCTTCGTCCTGGGACAGGTTGCGCATGCCGCGCCGGCCCTTGCCCAGCACCTGGATGTATTCGGAGAACAGACGGGATTCCATCAGGACATTGTAGCGTGCTCGGGCACCCTTGCGTCCTGCGGCGTGGCCGCGCGGGCGCACGGGCCGCGCACGTAGGCCACGAAACGGCGTGCCCAGGCGCAACCGCCGATGGTGCGCAGGTGTGTGTAGGAAGCCAGCAGGCGGTGCACCATCAGGCCGTCGTGCTGCCCGTCGATGCCGTGGCCGCGCTTGACCTGGTAGGCAAAGCGGCTGTCCGGCGGGAGGTTTTCCAGGCTGGAGTAATGGAATTCGTGGGCGCGGATTTCCTGGGCCGGGTCGCGCGGGCGCGGCCAGGGATGTCCGGGGTTTTCCGAAAGATGCACGTAACCCCGCCCCACCGGCCGGCTGTGCATCACCACGTCGCCGGGAATGGCGCCCACCATGGGATGGGTTTTTCCCTCCACGGTCAGGCTGCGCGCCAGGTACATCAGCCCGCCGCATTCGGCGTAAGCCGGGAGCCCGCCTTCCAGCGCCGCCTTGAGGGCGCCGCGCAGCGGCGCGTTGGCTGCCAGTTGGGCGGCGAAACGTTCCGGGAAGCCGCCGCCGATGTAGAGGCCGTCCAGGGCCGGCAGGCGTTCGTCTTCCAGGGTGTCGATGGGCACCAGCACGGCGCCGGCCTGGGTGAGCGCGTCCAGGTCGTCCGCATAATAGAAGCCAAAGGCGCGGTCGCGCGCGATGCCGATGCGCACCGGCTCGCCCGCAGGCGGGGGCAGTTCCGGCAACGCCAGTCCCGGCCCGTCGGCCGCCCGGGTCACGTCCAGCAGGCGTTCCAAGTCCACCTGGGACGCCAGATGCTCGCCCAGGCCACGCACCAGGGTTTCGGCCGCCAGCGTTTCGTTGCCGGGCACCAGCCCCAGGTGCCGTTCTTCCACGAAGCAGCCCGGATCGTGGTGCACGGCGCCCAGCACCGGCACGTCTGTGTAGTGTTCCACCACCGCGCGCAGCTTGGCTTCATGGCGGCTGCCGCCCAACTGGTTGAGGATGACGCCGGCAATGCGGATGTCGCGGTCGAAGGCCTGGTAGCCCAGGATGAGGGGGGCGATGCCGCGCGTCATGCCGCGCGCGTCGATCACCAGCACCACCGGCAGGCCCAGCAGCTTGGCCAGTGCCGCGTTGCTGTTGCTGCCGTCGAGCGCCAGCCCGTCGTACAAGCCCTTGTTGCCTTCCACCAGGCACACGTTGGCCCCAAATCCGTGACGCTGGAAGCTTTCCTCGATTTCGTCCTCGCGCATGAGGTACAGGTCCAGGTTGCGGCAGGCCCGCCCGGCCGCCTGGGTGAGCCACAGGGGGTCGATGTAGTCCGGGCCTTTCTTGAACGGCTGCACGGTGAGCCCACGCGCGCGGAAGGCAGCCGCCAGTCCCACGCTCACGGTGGTTTTGCCGGAGGACTTGTGGGCCGCGGAGACGAGGAAACGGTGGCTCATGTCAGTTGCTTTCCACCGGCTGGCCGGGCACGTCGCGCGGCAGGAAATTCAGCACGCGCACGCCCACCAGGGTGATGAGAAAGGCGATGCCCACACCGCCCAGACCGAGCGCCCATTCCGGCAGGCTGGGGGCATAGGCGGTGATGGCGCCGTCGGCGAAACTGCTGGCGGCGTGGTAGCCCGGAAAAATCTGGAGCGGATAGGTCTGCCCGCCGATGATGAACACATACAGCAGCGAAAAGGCACCCGCCACCACGCCCAGGGCCGCTGCCAGCACGCAGCGGCGTCCGCCGGCGCCGGGCAGGAAAATGAGCGCGAGCGGCAACAGCGTGCCCACCCCCACGTAGCCCACCCAGAACAGGGCCGTGACGGTGCCGCCGTCCAGCAGCAGGTAGCGCTCGAAGGCGCTCTGGCGTGCAAAGTAGGCGTTGGTGAGGTGGTAGGCCGCCACCAGATAGAGCACCGACAGCACGAACACCCCGAGCAGATTCTTCAGGCGTTTCTGGATGCCCGGATGAAGTTCCATGGCGTTCCAGCGCAGCATGGCGTGCTGCACCACCAGGAAGATGGCGTGCCCCCAGGCCAGCGACAGCACGATGAACAGCGGCGGCAGCAGGGCCGAGGCGTACGCCTGGCGCGCCACCAGGAACGCGAAGATGAGGCCGGTGCCGGTGGTAAGCACGAAGCGCCACAGGAACACCAGGAAGCCCGCGGGCTTGTTCCAGGCGCCCATGGTGCGGTCCATGAGGGTCCACAGGTAGAACGCCACCGTGCCGAACAGGCCGGAATAGAGCAGCACGTTCCAGGCAAAGACGGACGTGGGGTTGTAACGGGTGGCGGCCACGATCACCCGGTCCGGGCGCCCCAGGTCCAGCATCAGCACCGCCAGCCCGCCCGCCAGCAGGGCGATGGCGAGCAACCCCGCGAGCGGGGCGCGCGCCTTGTACACGGCACGCCCGAACACCGACCCCACGGACGCCACGTTGAGCACGCCGGAAGCCGACACGATCATGAAAATGGCGAACACGTGCGGCAGGCCCCACACCACCTGGTTGTTCATGCCGGTCACGATGTGTCCGCGCGACTCCATGAAATGGGCCGCCCACAGGCCGATGCCCGCCACCAGCACGCCGGCGGCCAGCAGCAGCGCAAAGTTGCGCAGTTCGGTACGGGGTGAAAGGCGCGTCGTCATGGCTAGAGCCCCACGTAGGAAAGGCCGGGGTCGAGGTTGAGGTCGGCCCGCAGCTTGACGGACGCCACGCTGCGCAGGCGCTGGGAAATGGCGCTGTCGGGATCGTTGAGGTTGCCGAACAGCAGGGCGTGGTGCCCTTCGCGGCTGCACGCGTCCACGCAGGCCGGCGCCCGCCCTTCGTCCACCCGGTGCACGCACAGGGTGCAGCTTTCCACCGTGCCCTGGCCGCGCGGGGTGGCGCCGGAATGGTCTTCCACCGGCTCATGCACGAAGGAGCGCG
>JAGWTQ010000081.1 GCA_028868905.1 Betaproteobacteria bacterium | reverse complement strand
CTGCACGCCACGCGCGAGCGCAGCCTGGGCAAGCTGGGCGGGCTCATCCGCTTCATGCCCTGGGTGGCCTGGATCACGCTGCTGGGCACGCTCGCCAGCGCCGGCCTGCCGCCCCTGGGCGGCTTCGTGTCGGAATGGCTGCTGCTGCAAAGCTTCCTGTTCACGCCCGGCCTGCCCAACGCCTTCCTTAACATGCTGGTACCCGTGGTGGCAGCCCTGATCGCCCTGGTGGCGGCGCTGGCGGGCTACACCATGGTGAAGTTTTTCGGGGTCATCTTCCTGGGGCAACCGCGCGAGGAGAAGCTCGCCCAGGCCCATGACGCCGGCTGGTGGGAACGCGCCGGCATGCTCTGGCTGGGCGCCCTGTGCCTGCTGCTGGGGCTCTTTCCGGTGCAAATGCTGCTGCTCACCAACGCCGTGACCCGGCCGCTGCTGGGCGAATCCCTCAATACCGCCGGACATTCCTGGCTGCTGGTGCCGGTGGACATCGAACGGGCCAGCTACGGACCGCTGCTGTTCCTGCTGGTGGTGGCGGCCTGCGTGGCCGCGGCCTTCCTGCTGGTGCGCTGGCGCTACCACGGACGGCTGTCGCGCGTGCCGCCGTGGGACTGCGGGTTTCCCGGACTGACGCCGCGCATGCAGGACACGGCCGAAGGATTCGGCCAGCCCATTCGCCAGATTTTCGAGCCCTTCTTCCGCATGGAGCGGGAACTGCCCACCGCCTTCGACCGCGCCCCCCATTACCGGGTGAGCGTGGGTGATCCGCTCTGGCAGGCCCTCTACCTGCCCATCGCACGCGGCGTGGAACGCCTGGCGCGCCTGGTGGGCCTGCTGCAGCAGGGACGCATCGCGCTCTACCTGCTCTACAGTTTCCTCACCCTGATCGCCGTCCTGCTGGTGGTGCGCCGATGAACCTGCCCGGCGTACTGGCCCAACTGCTGGAAATCCTGATCGCGCTGGCGCTCGCGCCCCTGCTCACGGGCTGGGTCAACCAGTGGCGCGCCTGGCTGCAGGGCAAGTCGGCGCCACCGCTCACGCAGCCCTACCGCAAGCTGCACAAGCTGTTCCACAAGGAGCTGGTGCTGGCCACCGACGCGTCGCCCCTTTACCGCGCCGTGCCCTACATCGTTTTTGGCTGCATGGCGCTGGCCTGCGCCATCATCCCTTCGCTGTCCACCGACCTGCCGCTCTCGCCCGCGGCCGACGCCGTGGCCCTGGTGGGCCTGTTCGCGCTGGCGCGCGCGTTCCTTTCGCTCGCCGCCATGGACGTGGGCACCGCCTTCGGCACCCTGGGCGCGCGGCGCGAAATGCTGATCGGCTTCCTGGCCGAACCGGCCCTGCTGATGGTGCTGTTTTCCGCCTCCCTGCTGTCGCGCTCCACCTCGCTCACCACCATCGTGGACCAGTTCGCCCACCGCGAGCTCGCCATCTACCCCAGCCTCGCCTTCGCCGGCGTGGCCTTCACCCTGGTATCACTGGCCGAAAACGCCCGCATTCCGGTGGACAACCCGGCCACCCACCTGGAACTCACCATGGTGCACGAGGCCCTGCTGCTGGAATATTCCGGACGCCACCTGGCGCTCCTGGAATGGGCGGCAAGCCTGAAGCTGTTTGCCTATTCCTGCGCCGGACTGGCGCTGTTTTTCCCGTGGGGCATCGCCGATGCGCGCACTCCGCAGGCCCTGCTGCTGGCCCTGCCGCTGCTGGTGTTCAAGCTGGCCGTGGGCGGCGCGCTGCTGGCCCTGCTGGAAACCGCGAGCGCCAAAATGCGCATTTTCCGCGTACCTGAATTCCTGGGCACGGCCTTCCTGCTGGCCGTGATCGGCATGCTGGTCAACATCCTGCTGGGGGCCTGACGTGAGCGTCTTCCTCACCCAGTTCATCAACCTGCTGGCCGCCATTCTGCTGCTGCTGGCCTTTGCCATGCTGGCGCAGCGCCGGGTCCTCTCCCTCATCCACCTGTTCACGCTGCAGGGCGCCACGCTCGCCGTTTCCACCGCCGTGGTGGGCTATGCCACGGCGCAACCGCACCTGTATTTTTCCGCGGCGCTCACCCTGCTGCTCAAGGTGATCCTGATTCCGCTGCTGCTGCACCGCGTGATCGACCGCCTCAACGTGCGCTGGGACCTGGAAACGCTCATCAACATTCCCACCACCCAACTGGTGGGCATCGTGCTGGTGATGTTCGCCTTCTACCTGGCGCAGCCCATCGCCCAGATGTCCGCCACCATCGCGCGCGGCACGCTGGGCATCGCGCTCGCCTGCGTGCTGCTGTCCTTCATGATGATGATCACCCGCTCCAAGGCCGTGCCGCAGGTGATCGGTTTCCTCGCCATGGAAAACGGGCTGTTTTTCGCGGCCACGGCCGCCACCTACGGCATGCCCATGGTGGTGGAACTGGGCATTGCGCTGGACGTGCTGGTGGGCATCCTGATCCTGGGCGTGTTCCTGTTCCACATCCGCGAACAGTTCGACAGCCTGGACATCCGGCACCTGGAAAAGCTCAAGGAAGACTAGCGTGCATCCCCTTCATTTCGTCCTGGGAATTCCTCTGCTGGGCAGCCTGCTGCAAGCTTTCATCGGCCATCGTCCCGTGGCGCGCGCAGTCAACGTGGCCATCAGCCTGGCCACCTTCCTGGCCGCCGCCGTGCTCACGGCGGACGTGATCGCCCACGGCCCGGTGTTCGTATGGAACCGGGAATTCTTCATCGACCCCCTCAACGTGTTCCTGGTAACCCTGACGGCTTTCGTGGGCTTCACCACCGCCGTCTTTTCCCGCCCTTACATGAAAGTGGAGCTGGCCCACGGCAAGATGACGGCGCCGCGCCTGCGCCTGTACCACAGCATGTACCAGCTCTTCAGCGCCACCATGCTGGTGGCGCTCACCACCAACAACCTGGGCATCCTGTGGGTGGCCATGGAAGCGGCCACCCTCACCACCGTGCTGCTGGTGAGCGTGTACCGCACCGCCGCCAGCCTGGAAGCGGCCTGGAAATACTTCATCCTGTGCGGCGTGGGCATTGCCCAGGCCCTGTTCGGCACCGTGCTGCTGTACATGGCGGCCGGCAAATTGCTGGGCAGCAGCGGCGGCGCGCTGCTGTGGACCAACCTGGAAGCCGTCAAGGGCTCGCTCGACCCCGACATCATGGCGCTCGCCTTCGCCTTCCTGTTCATCGGCTACGGCACCAAGGTGGGGCTGGCGCCCCTGCACAACTGGCTGCCCGACGCCCATGCGGAAGGCCCGACGCCAGTTTCCGCCGTGCTCTCCGGCCTGCTGCTCAACGTGGCGCTGTACGCCATCCTGCGCTGCAAGGTGCTGGCCGACGGCGCGCTCCACAACCACCTGGCGAGCGGCCTGATGATGGGCTTCGGCCTGCTGTCCGTGGTGGCGGCGGCGTTTTTCCTGTGGCGCCAGAAGGACGTCAAGCGCATGTTCGCCTACTCGTCCATCGAACACATGGGGCTCATCACCTTCGCCTTCGGCATGGGCGGACCCATCGCCAACTTCGCCGGGCTGCTGCACATGACGGTGCACTCGCTCATCAAGTCCGCCATCTTCTTCGCCGTGGGGCATGCCGCGCAGAAAGCCGGCACCCAGCTCATGGACGGCATCCGCGGACTGATCACGGTCAACCCCACCGTGGGCTGGGGCCTCATGCTGGGGTCGCTCGCCATTCTGGGCCTGCCGCCTTTCGGCGTGTTCGCGAGCGAATTCCTGATCCTCACCACGGCCATGCGCGAGCACGCCTGGGCCACCCCGTTCCTGCTGCTGGCGCTGGGCATTGCCTTCGCGGCCGTGTTCGCGCGCGTGCAGCCCATGGTGTTTGGCGAAACCACGGTCAGACGCCTGCCCCATCCGCCGGCCCTGCTGCCCGTGTTCGTGCACCTGGGCCTGGGCCTGATGCTGGGCCTGTACATTCCGCCCTACCTCAACGCCTGGTATGCCCAGGCGGCGCGGCTGCTGGGAGGCTGACGTGACCTTGCACCCCATGCTGGCACCCGACCTCGTCGCCCTGTCCTCCGAACTGCCGGTCTGGAACGGCCGCACCGACGCGGCCTCATGGCGCGAGGCGGCCAGCCGTGCAGTCGCGCAAGGCGCCCGCCTGGTGGCCCTGTGGGGCGCTCCGCAGGAAGCCCATGCCGCTTACGCACTGCCCGAGGGCCTGGTGTGGCTGACGCTGCCCTGCCCCCCGTCTGCCCCCGACTATCCCGACCTGTCGGACCTGTTTCCGGCTGCCGTGCGCATGCAGCGTGCCGTGGCCGACCTGTGGGGCATCACGGCACGCGGGGCCGCGGACACCCGACCCTGGCTCGACCACGGCCTGTGGCCGGAGAGCCGCGGCCCGCGCGACTACCCTTTCGTGCACGTGAGCGGCGACGGCGTGCATGAAATTCCGGTGGGCCCGGTACACGCGGGCATCATCGAACCGGGGCATTTCCGCTTTTCCGTGGTGGGGGAAAAAGTGCTGCGGCTGGAAGCGCGCCTGGGCTACACGCACAAGGGCATTTCGCGCCGTTTCACGGAACTGGCGCCGGCCGAAGCCTATCGTCTCGCGGGCCGCGTGAGCGGGGACAGCACCGTGGCCACCACCTGGGCCTACTGCATGGCCCTGGAGTCCGCCACCGGCACGCAAGTGCCGCAACGCGCCCAGTGGCTGCGGGCATTGCTGCTGGAACGGGAGCGTGTGGCCAACCACCTGGGCGACCTGGGAGCGCTGGGCAACGACGCCGGCTTTGCCGTGGGACTGGCCCAGTTTTCACGCCTGCGGGAAGACTGGCTGCGTCTTTCCAAAGACTGCTTCGGACACCGGCTACTGATGGATTGCGTGGTGCCCGGCGGCGTGGCGGCGGATTTCCCTGCCGCAGCCGCCGATGCCCTGCGCGGACAATGCGATGCCGTGGCCGGCGAAGTGGCCGAGCTGCGCACCCTGTACGACGGCCATGCCGGCCTGCAGGACCGCTTTCTCGGCACCGGGCGGGTGGAGCCGCCGCTGGCCTCCCGCCTGGGCCTCACGGGACTGGCCGGGCGCGCCAGCGGCATCGCGGCCGACCTGCGCTGCGACCAGCCCTGGGCGCCCTACGCGCAACTCAACGTGCTCATGGCCACGCAACGCAACGGTGACGTGGCCGCCCGCGTGGCCGTGCGCTTTGACGAAGTGTTCGAATCGCTGCGCCTGATCCGGGCATTGCTTGGCGGCCTGCCTGCAGGTCCCGTGGCCACGCCCCTCAACGCCCCGGCGGGAAATGCCCTGGGCCTGGGCCGGGCCGAAGGCTGGCGCGGCGAAGTGCTGGTGGCCCTGGCACTGGACGAGCAGGGGCACCGTCTGCGCTTCTGCCACTGCCACGACCCCTCCTGGCACAACTGGCCGGTGCTGGAACATGCGGTGATGGGCAACATCGTTCCCGACTTCCCGCTCATCAACAAATCCTTCAACCTGAGCTATTCGGGACACGACCTCTGATGTGGC
>JAGWTQ010000020.1 GCA_028868905.1 Betaproteobacteria bacterium | reverse complement strand
CATGGGGACACGAATGTCGGGGCGGGAACCGGTGACGTGGATTTTGCGGGAACGCGGCAACGGGGCGATGGAAGCTTCATCCACCTTGGCCGTTTCGGCAAGGAATTTTGGGTTGGCGTTCATGATGATGACTCCGATAATTAGCCGTTCAGGGCTTGATTGAGCTTGGCGTAGTCCAGTTCTTTTTCCCAGCGGGAAATCACGATGGTGGCAACGCCATTGCCAATAAAATTGGTGATTGCGCGGGCTTCCGACATGAAGCGGTCAATGCCGAGGATCAGCGCCAGCCCGGCAACCGGTATGGAAGGGACCACCGCCAGGGTGGCTGCCAGCGTGATGAAGCCCGCGCCCGTAACCCCCGAGGCCCCCTTGGAGGTCAGCATGGCCACTGCCAGCAGCGTGATTTGCTGTTGCAATGTCAAGTCGATGTTGAGCGCTTGCGCCACAAACAGGGCTGCCATCGTGAGGTAAATGTTGGTGCCGTCCAGGTTGAAGGAATACCCCGAAGGCACCACCAGGCCGACCACCGATTTGGGGCAGCCGGCCGCTTCAAGCCGGTTCATGAGGGGAACCAGCGCGGATTCGGAGGAAGACGTGCCCAGCACGGTGAGCAGCTCTTCCTTGATGTACAGAAGGAATTTCAGGATGTTGAATCCTGTGAGCGCGGCGATGGAGCCCAGGACCAGCAGGATGAAAATCAGGCAGGTCAGATAAAAACTGCCCATCAGGGACGCCAGGGGAGCCAACGCTGCCACGCCATACTTGCCGATGGTGAATGCCATGGCACCGCCGGCGCCGATCGGGGCCAGACGCATGATGGTGTTCATCATGCCGAAGAGCGCATGGGAGAACTCCGAGATCATGCGGTGCACATACTGGCCGGCAGACCCCATGTGGCTCAGGGACCAGCCAAACAGAATGGCGATGAGCAGCACCTGCAGCAGGTCGCCGCTGCCGGAGAAGGCATCAAAAAAGGTTTTGGGGATGATGTGCAGGATGAACTCGGCAACGCTTTGTTCCGAAGCGGCTTTTGCATAGCCGGCCACGGCCTTTGGGTCGAGGGTTGCAGGATCCACGTTGAAGCCTTTGCCCGGCCTGAGGGTGTTCATGACCACCAGTCCGATCACCAGGGCAAGGCTCGACACCGCTTCGAAATAGATCAGAGCCTTGCCGCCCACCCGGCCGACTTTCTTCATGTCGCCGGCGCCCGCAATACCCAGCACCACGGTACAGAAAATAATGGGGGAGATCATCATCTTGACCAGGGCGATGAACGCATCCCCAAACGGTTTCAGGGCGACGGCATTTTTCGGGGAGACGAGACCGAACAAGGCGCCGGCCAAAATGGCGACCAGCACCCAGAAATAAAGCCGACGGGTCAATCCCTTCATGCGGGTTATCCTAATGAATTCTCGACAGGGCCGGTGCTATTGCATCAGCCGCGCCCAGTTTACCCTGATTCGCGCCTCCGGTCGTGCCAACCGGCGCGCAGGCTTGACCAAAAGCAAGACGGGTTTGAAGGGGTAGGCGCCCGGCCGGTTCCCGGGTCTGGTACAATTATTTTTTCCGACCTTAGCCTGTTGGAGTTCGTCCGTGAATATCGAACAAGCCCGTTTCAACATGGTTGAGCAGCAAATCCGGCCATGGGAAGTCCTGGATACGACCGTACTGGATCTGCTCTACGAAGTGCGGCGCGAAGATTTCGTGCCCGAGGCCTGGCGCATGCTGGCTTTTGCCGACATGGAAATCCCGCTGGGGTTTGGCGAATCGATGCTGTCGCCGAAGCTGGAAGCCCGGTTCATCCAGGAAATGCGCCTCAAGAAGACCGATCGCGTGCTGGAGGTGGGCACCGGAAGCGGCTACATGGCCGCCCTGTTGAGCCGGCTGGCAGCTGAAGTCACGACCGTTGAAATCCATGCCGAGCTGGCCGCCGCTGCGGCCCAGAAGCTGCGTTGCCACGGTCACGACAATGTGACGGTTGAAGTGGGGGATGCGGCCCAGGGCTGGCAGTTGGGCCGCCAGTGGGACGTCATCGTGCTCACCGGATCCGTGCCCGTATTGCCCCAGGCGTTTCTGGACGCGGTTGCCCCTGGTGGATGCCTGCTGGCCGTCGTGGGCGATGCCCCGGCCATGGAGGTGGTGCGCTGGAAGCGCGATGCCGCTGGAAACTTCCATTCCGAAACCCTCTTCGAAACGGTCATTCCTCCCCTGCATCACGTGCAGCAACCCGAACGCTTCAAGTTCTGAGACGTTGCACGCGACCCCACGGATGCGCTAAGGCGCATCCGTTTCGTAGCGCACCGATTCCACTTCGATTTCGCGCGGTCCGGCCGGGCTCTGGAAGCGGACCGTGTCCCCTTCGCGGGACTTGAGCAGGGCGCGGGCCAGCGGCGATATCCAGCTGATATGGCCGCGTGAAAGGTCCGTTTCGTCGACGCCGACGATGCGGTAAGTATGGGATTCTCCGGCCTCGTCGCACACGGTCACGGTGGCCCCAAAAAACACCTGGTCATTGCCCGCCTGCAGACCGGGATCCACCACCTGGGCCATTTCAAGGCGTTTGGTCAGAAAGCGGATGCGGCGATCGATTTCACGCAACCGGCGCTTGCCGTAAATGTAGTCCCCGTTTTCCGAGCGGTCCCCGTTGGAAGCAGCCCAGGCCACGGTTTCCACGACTTTGGGCCGCTCCACGCGCAACAACTGATCCAGTTCGTTGAAGAGGCGGGCATGTCCGCAGGGGGTGATGTAGTTGGGTGTGCCGGAGGGGAGCCTGGCCTGCGGTTCCTCCCGCTCTTCTTCCTCTTCCGCGTCGGATTCCCGGGTGAAAGCCTTACTCATGATTTTGCAGCCACGAAACGCTCGATCAAGGTCAACAGGTTATGGACGGCGCCCTGGTGTTGCAACGTGAAGCGCCGTCCGGCTTCTCCCATGGCTTGTCGCCTGGCCCCGTCCTCCAGCAAGGGCGGCAGGATCTGGGGCAGCCGGGTAGCGTCTGTCAGCCGGATGGCAGCCCCGGCCGTCACGGCCGCATCTGCAGCCTCCTGGAAATTGTAGGTGTGAGGGCCCAGGATCACGGGGCAACCCACTGCCGTGGCCTCGATCAGGTTCTGCCCGCCGAACGGCAGCAAGCTGCCGCCGATGACTGCCACGTCGGCCACCTGATAATAAGCCTGCAATTCTCCCATGCTGTCCCCCAGCAAAACCCGGGTGCCGGCAGGCATCGGACGGTTTTCAGAACGCCGGACGAAAGGAATGGCCAGTCGCCGCAATAGCGCCGCGACTTCATCGAAACGCTGGGGATGCCGTGGAACCAGGATGAACAGCCGGTCGGGCGCATCCAGCGCCGGCCACAGGTCCAGCAACAACTGCTCTTCTCCGGGACGGGTGCTGGCTGCAAGCCATATCCGGCGTCCTTCTCCGACCAGACGGCGGAGGTTGTCCACTTGCGTTTCGGAAGCCTGGGAAACCGCCATGTCAAATTTGAGGTTGCCTGCCACGGTCACCTGCGGAGCACCCAGGGTGGTGAAACGCGCCGAGTCGGCCGGGGTTTGCGCGGCGACCAGCGTCAGTTGTTTCAGCGTTTCCCGCACCAGCGGCTGATGCAGCGCGTAGCGCGCTGCCGATTTTTCCGACAGGCGGGCATTGACCAGCAGCAGGGGAATGTTCCGTTGCCGACAGGCCGCAACCAGATGGGGCCAGATTTCGGTTTCCAGCAGCAGTCCGAGCGTTGGCCTGAAATGGCCGAGGAAGCGGTCAACCGCAAAAGGCAGATCGAAGGGCAGGTAACAGCGGTACACGTCCGGGCCGATCAGGTCGGTGGCCGTTTCACGTCCGGTGGGCGTCATGTGGGTCAGCAGCAGCCGGTATCCGGGGTAGCGTCGGCGGAGTTCGCGGATGAGCGGCACAGCAGCCCGGGTTTCTCCCACGGAGACGGCATGCAGCCAGATGAGGGGAGGAGGCGGCGCGATCGGATACCGTCCCAACCGTTCCGCCCAGTGCCGACGATAGGCCGGAAGGCGCCGGCTGCGCCAGAGCAGGCGCAGAAAGGCGAACGGCAGCAATAGCCAGGCAATCACGGCATAGCGTGCGCGGGTCGTCAGCATGGCAGGGCTTGCAGGATGGTTTCAACCGCGGGGATCTGCTGTCGGCCACCGCAATTGACGGCCAGAGGGCTGCCGTAAACGCCGGTATCTTCTGGTCGGGTGGCCGTGAAAATGGCCACCACCGGCCGACCGAGGGCAACTGCCAAATGGGCAAGGCCGGTGTCAACACCGACCACGAGCCCGGCATGGCCCAGCAATCCGGCCACATCGTGCAGATTCAGGGCCGGCGGGGCCAGGGCCCCTGGAATTTGGGAAGCGAGGCGCTGGGAACGCGCCCGCTCCTGCGGGCTTCCTCCCGGTATGACGGAACGCAGTCCGCGTTGTTCAAGGGCAAGGCCGAGGCGGATCCAGTGATCTTCAGGCCATTCCTTCTGCGGCCGGCTGGTGGCATGCAACAGCACCGCGTAGGGCTCGCGCGGTGCGCAGTCTGGCACCGCTGCCGGCGCTTTCAGTCCGTAAGCGACTTCGGCGCCGGCCGAATAGCCGAGCGCGCAGGCCGCGAGCTGGCGGTTGCGTTCCACCGCATGAAGTGTCCAGGGCACGGCGAACTTTTCCTGGTAGGCCAGCGTGGCCAGGGGCTCCCGAGCGCTGGCCCAGCTGTAGCCGATGCGGTGGGTCGGAGCGAGCAGACCGAGGGCGGCACTTTTGGCCAGGCCCTGGAAATCGATGGCCAGATCGTACCGGCCTTCAACCAGCCGGCGTCGCAGCACCTTGAAATCATGCCAGGTTGTGCCGGCAAAAGGGGTCTTGCGCCAGCGCCGCGTCGCCACGGGGATAACGTCGCGGACAGCCGGATGGAGTTCCGGAATGGCCCTGAAAGATTCTTCCACCATCCAGTCGATGACCGTATCCGGAAAGTGTTGTGCGATGTCGGACACGGCAGGCAAAGCATGTACCACATCGCCCAACGAGGATGTCTTGATGACCAGAATTCTGCGCATCCCGCCATTCTAGGCCGTGCACGTCCCCGAAAGCTACCGCAATACCCCCATGCTAGAATCCGCCCATGAAGATACTGGTCACGGGAGCGGCAGGCTTCATCGGTATGCATGTGGCCAGGCGCCTGTTGCAGGACGGGCATGCGGTTGTCGGCATCGACAATTTGAACGCCTACTACGATGTCGGGCTCAAGCAATCGCGCCTGCAACAACTCGGGCACTTTTCCGGATTCCGTTTCGAACGCATGGACGTCAGCGATGGCCCGGCCCTCGCGGCCCTGTTCGCCGGAGCCGGCATCACCCACGTGGTTCACCTGGCGGCGCAGGCCGGTGTACGCCATTCGCTGCAGCATCCGCAAACCTACGTCGACTCGAACCTGAACGGTTTTGTCCAGGTGCTCGAATGTTGCCGGCACCATGCCGTGGCCCATCTGGTTTATGCCAGCAGTTCCAGCGTGTATGGTTCGAACGCGCGCCAGCCGTTCAGCGAACACCATCCGGCTGACCACCCGGTGAGCCTGTATGCAGCCACCAAGCGTGCCAACGAATTGATGGCCCATGCCTACAGCCACCTGTTCCGCCTGCCGGCCACGGGGCTTCGCTTTTTTACGGTTTACGGGCCCTGGGGAAGACCTGACATGGCCTATTTTTCTTTTGCCCGCGCCATCCTGGAGGAACGCCCCATCGCGTTGTTCAACCAGGGGCAGATGCGGCGCGATTTCACCTATGTGGACGACATCGTGGAAGGCGTGGTCCGCATCCTGGGGAAACCTGCGGCGCCGCTGCCCGGTTTCGATCCGGCAAATCCCGACCCGGCCACCAGCCATGCCCCCTGGCGAATTTATAACATCGGGCATCATGAACCGGTGCCCCTTGAACAGTTTGTGGCTACGCTGGAACATTGCCTGGGAAAAAAAGCGGTGCGCGAGTACTTGCCCATGCAGCCCGGCGACGTCCCCGAGACGTATGCCGACACGGCCGACCTGGCGCAGGCGGTGGGTTACGTGCCGGGCACGCCGCTGGAGGTGGGTATCGAACGCTTTGTGCATTGGTTCAGAGACTATTACGCATGACCCTTTCCGTGATCATCATTGCCAAAAACGAAGCCGAAGCCATCGGAGACTGTCTGACATCCGTGGCATGGGCCAATGAACGCATCGTACTGGACGGGGGCAGCACGGACGCGACGGCGGAGATTGCGCGGCGCCATGGGGCACGCGTCGAAGTGGCGGCCGCCTGGCCCGGATTCGGGCCACAAAAAAACCGGGCGCTGGCCCTGGCAAACGGAGACTGGGTATTGTCGCTCGACGCAGACGAGCAGGTGTCCCCGGAGCTGCGGGCGGAAATCGAGGCGGTGATGCGGCGACCGGATGCCGCTCCCGCCTACCGCATGCCCAGGGCTTCCCGCTATTGCGGCCGGGTGCTGCGTCATGGCGGCTGGTGGCCGGATTACGTGACGCGCCTGTTCCGGCGCGGCCAGGCCCGCTTTTCAGACGACCTGGTGCACGAACGGCTGCTGGTGGACGGGCATGCAGGAACCCTGAGCCACGCCCTGCAACATGAAACGTACACCACGCTGGACGAAGCCCTCGAGAAGGCCAACCGTTACTCGACCCTCGGGGCGCAACAGGCCTTCGAACGGGGGGAACGGGCCACCCTGGGCCAGGCCTGTCTGCATGGTTTCTGGGCTTTTTTCCGGACTTACGTGCTGCGCCGCGGATTTCTGGATGGCGGCCACGGGTTGCTGCTGGCCGTGTCCAACGCGCAAGCCACGTTTTACCGATACGCCAAGCTCTGGCTCAAGTGCCGCTGAACGACTGCATCTGGTAGAGGCGGGCATAAGCGCCGTCGCGGGCCAGCAGATCCCGATGCGGACCCTGTTCGACCATTCGGCCCTCCTGCAGCACCACGATGCGATCGGCATTTTCGATGGTGGAAAGCCGGTGGGCGATGACGAGGGTGGTGCGTCCCACCATCAACCGTTCCAGGGCTGCCTGAACGGCGCGCTCTGATTCGCTGTCGAGCGCGGACGTGGCTTCGTCCAGAACGAGCAGCGGTGCGTCCTTCAGGATGGCGCGCGCGATGGCGATGCGCTGGCGCTGCCCGCCGGACAGACGGGCACCATTTTCGCCCAGCAGCGTGTCGAAGCCTTCCGGCAGCCGTTCAATGAATTCAAGGGCGTTGGCGGCTTTGGCAGCGGCGCGAATCTGTTCGGGAGCCGCATCCCGCAAGGGGCCGTAGGCGATGTTGCGCGCCACAGTGTCGTTGAACAGCACCACATCCTGGCTGACCAGGGCGATATTGGCGCGCAGGCTGGCCAGCGTGAGCGAGGGCAGGGGATGCCCGTCCAGCAGGATGCTGCCCGCAGTGGGGGTGTAGAAGCGGGGAATCAGCATGGCCAGGGTGGTTTTTCCGCTGCCGGACTGGCCCACCAGGGCAACGGTTTCTCCGGCACGCACATCCAGGCTGAAATCATCGATGGCCGGCCGGTTGCCGCGCGGATAGGAAAAACTCACGTGTTCGAACTGCAGACGGCCCTGGGCACGGTCCAGCACGACCGTGCCGGCATCTTCCTCCGGCTTCTGGTCCAGCAGTTCAAAAATGCTTTCGCACCCGGCCAGCCCCCGTTGCAGCGATTCGCTGATGTCTGAAAGACGCTTGAGCGGTGCCAGCAGCATGATCATGGCCGTGATGAAGGAAACGAACCCGCCCACCGTGGTTTCGTCGGAGCCGGCCTGCAGCGTGGCCAGCCAGACGATGGCTGCGACGGCCAGGGCTGCGAAAAATTGCACCAGGGGCACGTTGGCGGCTCCGGCTGCCGCCTGTTTCATGTTGAGGCGGCGCACGCGGTTGCTGGCTTCGCGGAAGCGCTCGGTTTCCGCTTCCACGCCGCCAAACACCTTGATGACTTTCTGGCAGCTGATGGTTTCGTCCAGGACCGTGGTGATGCCGCCCATCGCCTTCATGTTCTCGCGATTGGCATTGCGCAGGCGCGTGTTGAATTTTTTGACCACCCAGGCGATGGGGGGGGCGGCCAGCAGCGTGATGCTGGTCAGTTTCCAGTTCAGGTACACCAGCCAGCCCATCAAGCCCAGAACCACGAACGAGTCAGTCACCAGATTGGTGATCACGGTGGTGGCGGCGGTCATGACCTGGTTGGCGTCGAACACCAGCTTGGAAATGAGGGCGCCTGCCGTGTGGTCATCGAAATAACGCACCGGCAGCTCAAGCAGGCGGCTGTACATTTGTCCGCGCAGGTCCATGACCACCTTGTTGCCCACCCAGTTCATGGCGAACTTGGAGATGAAATTGGCGATGCCGCGAACCACGAACAGGGACAGCAGCATCACCGGAACCCACCGGATCCAGGCCGGATCCTTGTGTACGAAGCTCATGTCGAGCATGGGCTTGAGCAGTGCGGGCAGGAGGGGTTCCGTGGCCGCCGTCACGACCATGCCGACGATGGCTGCGACGAATTCCCACCGGTAGGGCAACACGTAACGGAGCAAGCGACCATAGAGGGCGGCGCTTTGCGCCGGTAAAGAAGGCAGGGACACGGGCCGTGATCCTGAAGCATCAAGAGGCTGGCAGTATACCGTACCCGGACGCCAGCCCGATCCATACCGGCAACAACCGCCGGGGAATCTGCTAACATGACCGGCACCACTTCACCGATTCTGGAACGACATGAACTTAGATGCCCGTGCACGGCGAGTTGCCGCGCTGTCGCTTGGCCTGCTGGTGGCCGTCACCCATGGACAGCATGACCTGACCGCCCTTCATCTCCCGCCGGCCACCTGGGCTGCCTTTTTCCTGGGCGGTCTGCTGCTGCAGCGTGCCGGTTGGTGGGTGCTCGGACTGGCCCTCGTGGGGTTGCTCGACACCATCGCCATTCGCTGGGGGGGCGTCAGCGATTTCTGCATTTCGCCGGCCTACCTGTTCATGATTCCGGCCTATGGCACCCTTTGGTTCGCGGGCCGCAAGGCTTCACGGCATCTGCACTGGCAACTGCGGCATGGGCTGGTGGTGGCTGCCTGCCTGGGCAGCATCCTGATTGCGGAAACCCTGGCCAGCGGCAGCTTTTATCTGTTTTCCGGAAAGGTGGCGCAAGCCGGGCTGGCGGGTTTGCCCGCTTACCTGGTCACCTGGGCGCCGGCTACGCTCGAGGCGTTCGCATTCTGGATGGGCGCTTCTGCCCTGGCGGGAGGGGCCTTGCTTCTGCTTCGTGGCGCCGGAGTCCTGCCCCGGCGCTCTGCCTGATTCCCCTCTTTCAGAAACGGTACTTGGCCAGCAGCGACAGGGCTCTTCCCGGCGACGGGTAGTAGCCGCCGTAGCTGTTGGCATAGTCGTAGTACTGCCGATTCAGCAAGTTGTTTGCCGAGGCCACCAGGCTCCACTGTTTCGAAATCGTGCTGTTGTAGCGCAGGTCAGCCGTCCAGTAATAGGGGATTGGCGCATAGGCTCCCAAAAAATCGGAGTCCACGGCCTGCGGCCCCACAAAACGGGCCGAAAGATCCACGGTTTGCCGCTCCCAGGGCTTCCATTCGCCTCCGGCCTGGATGTTGAACAGGGGAACCAGGGGGACGCGGTGCCCCTGGTACGGGCCGTCCACGAAGGTGGCCCGGATCCATTGCCCGGAACCGCGCAACGCGAGCTTGGGCACCATCTGGTAACGCCCTTCCAGTTCCAGGCCTTCCCGTTGCGTGGGCGGCAGGTTCACATTGATGTATTGCACCGGATCGAACACCAGCTCGTTGTGGATGTCGCTGCGGAACACGCGCAATGTGGCGTTGCTGGGGGCCAGGCGGTTCCAGGTGATTCCTGCTTCGTAGTCCATGGATGTTTGCGGCTGCAGATTGGCGGCCGCTCCCCGCAATTCGTCGATGTTGGCCACCCGATAGCTTTGGCCGGTGCGCAGGTAGGATTCGACCGAAGAGAACAGGGTGCGCACGTACTGCAGTTCGAAAGCGCTCAGATTGGATGAGTCCGTGGAAGCTACTTCCTTTTGAATGCGTTCCGACCGTACGCCGGCGATCAGGCGATCCATGGGCGTGAGGTTCCAGTCGTCGCGCGCATAAACGGCGCTGCTGTTCTGTATCAGGTGCTCTCCCAGCGTGGAATACTGGGGATAGGCAGGATAGACCGAGGAATAGGTCCGGTCCCAACGGGATAAATCGATGCCTACGGCCAGCTCATTGCCGTGCACGAAAGCGTCGTGGATGCGGGCGCGCGGGGAAAGCCCGGTGTAATCGGCGGCAATGCGGGTGTCTCCTCCCAGGCTGGGCAGGTTGGCAGACGATTGCTTGTTGCGCACGTTGGCGTCGAAGGCCAGTTCAGTCCGGTCGTAAATTGCCTTGCCAAAAACCGTCACCGCATTGCCGGAAATGGCGCCGGCATCGAAAGGAGTGAATGTTTGCCGCGGGTTCTGCTGGAACTGGGCGAGCGTCAGGGGCCCCGGGAAATGGGTGTCTTCCGAGTCGGAATAGAGCCGCACGCCCAGCGTGCGGGTGGCATCGGGCTGCCATTGCAGGGCGGCGCCCCCGGTGCGGACCTGGGCCTGGTTGTTGGCCCGGTAATTGTCGGTGTTGAACGCTTTTCCGAACAGCGCAATGGACGTGTTGTCCACTTGCCGCGAAGCCCACACGTTGCCTTCCTTGGTGGCAAAGCTGCCTGCGCCAGCCGATGCGACGGCGCTGTTGCCCGGATGATTCTTGCTGACGATGTTGATGATCCCGCTGGTGGCTCCTTCGCCGTACAGGACACTTGAACCGCCGCGGAAGATTTCGATATGGTCGATGGATTCCACCGGAATCATGGAAGTACGGGCTGACGCCTGCTCGATTTCGGAAAGGCGCACGCCGTCAAGCAGGACGACCACGTTGTTGTCGCTCGTGATGCCATACCCGCGCAAGTCGATGGACTGGTCCTGTGTGCCGTTGAGGTTGATGCGTGTGGGTACGTTGCCGAGCTTTTGCAGGATCTGGGATACATCCGTCAGCCCGCTTTGCGCGATCTGGTCGGCCGTGATGAGTGTGGTTTGCGGCAGCGATTGTGCCGGGGTTTCGTCAAAGCGGGAAGACAGCACCGTGATGGGTGCCAGGTCCGGTGTGTCGTTCCCGGCACAGGCGTTGCCGGTGGCGGCCAGGCAGAGGGGAAGGGCGCACAGGGCAGCCCGGGAAGCCCATGAGGGCTGCAAGCGGTACTTCATGACAATCTCCCTGTTCACAAAGACAGGGAAACACGTGGGATAACTCAAGGCGAGGCATGCGTTCGATGAGGCTGAACGGACGAGCCTGAATACTGCTACCCCGCAGTATTTCCGGTGCGCCAGACCATTCTGGCGACTTGTTGGCTGGGGCCGGTCTCCGGGCTTGTCCGTGGCGGCTTTGCCGTCTTCCCGGATCGCGGGCATGAACCCATTCGACCCAGTGACTGCAGTGGCAAAGCATTCAGACTTACCGTTGCGGGGGCAGCACAGGCATTTCACCTGTTTCCCGTTTCACCCGGACTCGATGCGGACATCCGGGCACCCCGATGTGAACCATTCACATCTGCTGCGCGGATTGTATCGGAAGAAAGTTTGCCAGCCTAGTCATGCGGCAATTGACGCCGGAACGTGCGCCCATTTATATTGCATTCATGGAAAAGTATTTCGCCAACCTGGAACAGAAAATCGATCGCGTCATCGAGCAATGCGATGCATTGCGCGCAGAAAACCAGCGCCTTCGCCAGGAGCTGATCCTGAAAACCGATGAGGTGCGCGTGCTTTCCGACCGCATGGAAGAAGCACGGCATCGCCTCGAACAACTCGTCGCCCAGGTTCCGGGCTAGGCATGGCTACCCCCGAATCCGTGCAAGTGGACATTTCCATCCTGGACCGGTCGTACAAGGTTTCCTGTGCGCCGGAACACAAGTCGTTGCTGCAGGAGGCAGCGCAGGAGCTGGACCGGCGCATGCGCGAAGTGCGTTCCCATTCGGACGGGATCGGGCCGGAACGTGCGGCCGTGATGGCCGGCCTGAATGCCGTATACGAAATGCTGGAACAAAAATCCGCCAGCAGCTGGGATGTTGCTGACGTCAAGCGTAGAATAAAGGACTTGGAAGAGCGACTGGATCGCTGCTTCTTTGAGCAGGAAACCCTTTTTTAAGATTCCCCTGGGGTGCTCGTTACGGTTTCAATTCTTTGAGCCGATAATCATCTAACCCCGGCTGTCGACCCGATGGGTGCTGTTGTGCGCGTCCTACCTGGAATCGCCTGATGCACCCGGCAGACAGCCACCTTCTAGAGGCTTGGGTTCAAGATGCCGACCGGACGACACCTGCGGGGGACCCCCTATCCATGGCCTACTGGCTGATGAAATCCGAACCCTCCGAAGTCAGCATCGACGACGTGTTGCGTCGTCCTGGACAGCGCGTGGACTGGTTTGGCGTGCGCAACTACCAGGCACGCAACTACATGATGCGGGACATGCAGGTGGGTGATGGCGTGCTGTTCTATCACTCCAGTTGCCCGCAGCCGGGAGTTGCCGGTCTGGCGGAGGTTTCACGCCAGGCCATTCCCGACGAAACCCAGTTCGATGCGCAGTCCCCCTACTACGATCCGAAGGCCACGCGCGAGCAGCCGCGCTGGTACAACGTGGAGGTGCGGGCCGTGAAAAAAACGCCGTTGCTGTCGCTGGGTGCGTTGCGCAGCGAACCTGCGCTTCAGGACATGCGGCTGTTGGCGCGCGGAAACCGCCTTTCCATCACGCCGGTGACGCCCGCAGAGTGGAACGCGATCCTTGAGCTGATCAACGCTGCGTGAGGCGGTTGAGCGCTTCCTGGTATTTGGCCGCGGTACCTGCAGCAATTGCCTCTGGCAATTCCGGGGCTGGCGGCTGCTTGTTCCAGTGGATGGATTCCAGCCAGTTGCGCACGAACTGCTTGTCGAAGCTTTCAGGGCTTTCGCCGACACGGTAAGTGTCGCGGGGCCAGAAACGGGAGGAATCCGGGGTGAGGACCTCGTCGATGAGCGTGAGCGTGCCGTCCCGGTCCAGCCCGAATTCGAATTTCGTGTCGGCAATGATGATGCCGCGATGCCACGCATAGTCCGCCGCCGCCTGATACAGCTCCAGGGCCTTGTCGCGGACCTGGGCGGCCCGCTCGGCGCCCACCAGCTGAACGGCTCTTGCAAAGTCGATGTTTTCGTCGTGGTCGCCCACGGCCGCTTTGGTGGCTGGGGTGAAAAGGGGCTGGGGCAGGCGCTCGGCCCGCTGCAGGCCGGGAGGCAGCGAAATGCCGCAAATGGAGCCCTGGGTCTGGTATTCCTTCCAGCCTGATCCCTCGATGTAGCCCCGCACCACCGCCTCCAGCGGCAGTGCGTTCATGCGTTTGGCCACCACGGAACGACCGGCCACCTGTGCCCGTTCGTCGGATGAAACAACGCTTTCGGGGTCGATGCCGCTGAGGTGATTGGGAATCCGGTCCTCAAAGTACTTGAACCAGAAATTGGTGAGCGTGTTGAGGATGATGCCCTTGCCGGGAATCGGCGTGGGGAAAACCACGTCGAATGCCGACAGGCGGTCCGTGGTCACCAGCAGCAGGTGATCGTCACCTACGGCATAGATGTCGCGGACCTTGCCGCGGGCCACCAGTGGCAGGGAACGGATGTCGGTCTGCAGGACGGGCTTCATGTTCAATGCAGGTCGCCGATCCGGATGATTTTCATGGTGTTGGTGCCGCCCGGGCTGCCGATGGGCTCGCCAATGGTCAGCAGGATCAGGTCACCGGCCTGCACCGCGCCCAATTCCAGCAACTTGGCTTCCGCCAGTGCCATGATTTCCGCAGGCCCCAGGGTGGTGTGCTGGAAGTCGACGGGGTAGACGCCGCGGAACAGGGTGACCCGGCGCTGGGTTTCTTCCACCGGAGTCATGGCATAAATCGGGACGTTGGTGTCCGCGCGGGACATGAGCAGGGCTGTGGTGCCACTCTGGGTGAGCGCGACGATGGCTTTCACGTCCAGATGGCGGGTGGTGTGGATGACGGCACGAGCCACGGCCTTTTCCACGCGATCGATGCGATCAAGGGATTCCACGTCCGAAAAAGGCTGGACCCCTTGCTTTTCAGCTTCGGTGCAAACCCGTGCCATGGCGGCAATGGCTTCTACCGGATACTGGCCTGCCGCGGATTCAGCAGAAAGCATCACGGCATCGCTGCCATCGAGCACGGCGTTGGCCACGTCGGAGACTTCGGCGCGGGTGGGCACCGGGCTCGAGATCATGGATTCCATCATCTGCGTGGCCGTGATGACGGTCTTGTTCATCTGGCGCGCAATGCGGATCATGCGTTTTTGCAGCGCGGGAACGGCCGCGTCACCCACTTCGACCGCCAGGTCGCCACGGGCCACCATGATGGAGTCGCTGGCTGCAATGATGTCTTCCAGGGCATCGATGGCTTCCGCGCGCTCGATCTTGGACTGGATATGGGCATGCCCTCCGGCCTTCACCATCAGGTCGCGCGCCCACTGCACATCCGCTCCGGAACGGGGAAAGGACACGGCCAGGTAATCCACCTTGAGCCGTGCGGCGAGCTTGATGTCCTCCATGTCCTTTTCAGTCAGGGCAGGCGCGGTCAAGCCTCCGCCACGCCGGTTGATACCCTTGTTGTTGGACAGGGGGCCGCCCTGGATCACGGTGGTATGCACCTGGTTGCCCACGACTTTTTCGACGCGCAACTCGATTTTTCCGTCGTCCAGCAGGAGGGCGTCGCCACTGGAAACGTCCTGGGGCAACTCCTTGTAATCCAGACCAACCCGCTCCTGGTCTCCCAGGCTGCAGTCCGCGTCGAGGATGAACGTGTCGCCCGCCTTGAGGAGGATTTTGGAATCACGGAACTTGCCAACCCGGATTTTCGGTCCCTGCAAATCACCCAGGATGCCCACGGTGCGTCCCAGTTTTTTGGCGATAGAACGGATCGTCTCGACGCGTTCGCGATGGTCCTGTTCGGAGCCGTGCGAAAAGTTGAGACGGGCGACGTCCATGCCCGCCAGGATCATGCGTTCCAGGACTTCAGGGCTGCTGGAGGCAGGACCAATGGTGGCGACGATTTTGGTGCGACGGGGCATCTGCTTAAAACTCCTGTAAAAACAACATATTATGGTTAATGGGTGCGGGATTCCAGCACGCGCACGGCGGGCAGTTCGCGACCTTCCAGAAATTCGAGGAACGCCCCACCGCCGGTCGAGATGTAGGAGATCCGGTCAGCAATCCCGTATTTTGCCACGGCTGCCAGCGTATCTCCTCCCCCCGCAATGGAAAATGCCTTCGAATCGGCAATGGCCATGGCCAGGGTTTTGGTCCCTTCACCGAACTGGTCGAACTCGAAAACGCCCACCGGGCCGTTCCACACGACCGTGCCAGCCTCCTTCAGGATTTTGGCCAATTGGGCCGCAGTCTGCGGGCCGATGTCCAGAATCATGTCGTCGTCCGCAACGTCGTCCACGGATTTCAGCGTGGCTTCGGCTGATTCGGAAAACGTCTTGGCCACCACCACATCCACCGGAACGGGGACGTTGCCTCCTCGGGCGCGGGCGGCGTCGATGATTTTGCGGGCTTCTTCAACCAGGTCGGGTTCCGCCAGCGATTTGCCGATTTTCTTGCCGGCTGCGAGCAGGAACGTGTTGGCAATGCCACCGCCCACGATCAGCTGGTCCACCTTCTGGGACAGCGTCGAAAGCACGGTCAGTTTGGTTGACACCTTCGACCCAGCCACGATGGCCACCAGGGGGCGGGCGGGTTCTTTCAGGGCACGACCCAGGGCGTCGAGTTCGGCCGCAAGCAAGGGGCCTGCGCAGGCCACCGGCGCAAACCGGGCGACACCGTGCGTGGAGGCTTCGGCCCGGTGCGCCGTGCCAAAGGCGTCCATCACGAAAATGTCGCACAGTGATGCCATGCGGCGAGACAAGGTTTCGTCGTCCTTCTTTTCGCCGGGATTGAAGCGAACGTTTTCAAACATCACCACCTGGCCGGGTTCAACGGAAATTTCTTCCTCCAGCCAGTGACGGACGAGGGGGACGGCTTGTCCGCCCAGCAATTCCGACAGACGGCGGGCGACGGGAGCCAGGGAGTTTGCTTCGTCGAACGTTCCTTCCGTGGGCCGCCCCAGATGGGACATCAGCATGAGGCGCGCGCCGGCGGACAAGGCCTGCCGGATACCCGGCAGGCTGGCCCTGATGCGCGTGTCGTCGGAGATGGCGCCATCCTTGAGCGGTACGTTGAAGTCGACCCGGACAAGCACTCGTTTACCGGCAAGATCAAGGTCTTGCATGCGAATGATGCTCATGGTGTTATTCCTGTACGGGGCCGGGGTCAGACGGCCATCCAGGCCGCGGTGACGTCCAGCATACGGTTGCTGAACCCCCATTCGTTGTCGTACCAGGCCAGAACCTTGACCAGGGTACCTCCCGACACTTTCGTCAGGCTCGCGTCAAACGTGCTGGAAGCCGGATCATGGTTGAAATCGATCGAAACCAGGGGGGCGGTGTTGTAGTTGAGGACGCCTTTGAGGGGTCCTTCGGAAGCAGCTTTCATGATGGCATTCACTTCTTCCACCGTGGTCGCCCGCGCTGCTTCGAAGGTCAGGTCCACCAGGGAAACATTGATGGTGGGAACGCGCACGGCGAAACCGTCGAGCTTGCCGTTGAGTTCGGGCAGCACCAGGCCCACGGCTGCGGCAGCCCCGGTTTTGGTGGGGATCATCGACATGGTGGCCGAGCGCGCGCGGCGCAGGTCGGAATGGTAGACGTCCGTAAGAACCTGGTCGTTGGTGTAGGAATGCACGGTGGTCATCAGCCCTTTCACCACGCCGATGGATTCGTGCAGTGGCTTCACCAGGGGGGCCAGGCAGTTGGTGGTGCAGGAGGCATTTGAAATCACAGTCATGTCGGATTTCAGCACGTGATGGTTGACGCCATAGACTACCGTCGCGTCCACGTCATTGCTACCCGGAGCGGAAATCACCACTTTTTTTGCGCCGCCTTTCAGGTGGGCCGACGCTTTTTCCTTGCTGGTGAAAAGGCCGGTGCATTCGAGCACCACGTCAACGCCCACGGACCCCCAGGGAATGTCGGCCGGATTGCGTTGGGAGAAGACCCGGATCACGTCGCCGTTGATGACCATGGCATCGTCGCGTACGGCCACATCGGCCTTGAACCTTCCGTGGGCTGTATCGTAACGGGTGAGGTGCGCATTGGTTTCGGGATTACCCAAATCGTTGATGGCCACGATCTGCAGTCCTTGCCTGTTTCCGGTTTCGTAGAGCGCGCGCAGCACATTCCGGCCAATGCGACCATATCCGTTGATTCCAATGCGAACAGCCATGAAAGTTCTCCTCGTCAGTGCGGATTTTAGTAAAGATGCAGGTAATGAAAATTGGGCCCGATTATTCACGACCCCGCAGTGGCGGGTCGCTGCAGTATGGTTTTATCCAGCATTATAAAAAAACGTGAGGAATTAATGAAGCCATTATAAAATAGACTTATAAATATTTCTTATGGGGCATTCGCGGTGCATTTTACGTTCAGGCAATTGCAAATTTTCGAGTCGGTGGCGCGACTCCTCAATTTTTCGAGAGCCAGCGAGGAATTGCATCTGACACAGCCGGCAGTCTCCATGCAGATCAAGCAACTGGAAGACGTCATCGGCATCCCGTTGTTCGAACAGATGGGCAAGCGCATATTTCTGACCCAGGCCGGTGAAGAGCTGTATCAGCACGCCCGCATCATTGCGCGTCAGATGAAGGACGCTCAGGAAGCGATTGAAAGCCTGCGCGAGGGAGTGAGCGGCCGCCTCGACATCGCCATCATCAGTACCGCCAAGTACTTTGCCCCTACGCTGCTCACGCGCTTCTGCGAACTTCATCCGGCGGTTCAGCTCAAGCTTTCCGTCAGCAACCGCGAAGGGATCGTGCACCAGTTGATGCACAACGAGGTTGATCTGGTGATCATGGGGCAACCGCCGGAAGAGCTGGGTGTGGTGATGGAGCCTTTTGCCCGCAATGCCCACATCATTGTGGCGCGCCCCACCCATCCCCTGGTCGGCCTGAAACGCCTGACGCTGGAACGGGTGGCCGAAGAACCTTTCCTGCTGCGCGAAAAAGGGTCAGGCACGCGGCAGCTTCTGGAGCGGTTCCTGGCATCGCACGGGCTGGGGGTCAAACCCCGCATGGAAATGAGCAGCAACGAAACCATCAAGCAGGCGGCCATCGCCGGCATGGGCATTGCCTTTCTTTCGGAGCACACCGTGACCCTGGAGCTGGAGACCGAGCGCCTGGCGATCCTGCCCGTGCCCGGTCTGCCCATCGTGCGTGACTGGAACCTGGTGCATCACCGCGAGAAACGGCTGTCGCCGGTGGCGCGCGCATTCAAGCAGTTTCTTCTGGAACAGGCGCCGCAAATGCTGCCGCAGGTGGGGGTCCGGCAGCGCAAGGCGGGCTAGAGGTGCTCCCGCAGCCAGGCTCTCCATTCATAAAAGAGGGCGGGAGAAAGCCCGGCAATCACTGAGCGTTTCCAGGGGGGGGCTGCCCAGAAGTCGTCGTGCTCCAGCGTGCTGCATCGGCCTCCGGCTTCTTCAAGGATGAGGGAGCCCGCAGCATAATCCCAAAGCTTCTGGCCGCCATGCAGGTAGAGATTGAAGCGGCCTGCGGCCACGTAGCACCACTCCAGCGTGCTGGCGCCGAAATTGCGCTGGGAGGCGTAGGGCGGGCGGTGGCCCAGGGCCAGGGCGAGCTTCTCGGGCAGGCGTTTGAGATCCACGGCTGCAATCGCTTCCGCAAAATCCGGATTGGACGAGATGATGGGCAGCTGCACGCCATTGAGCCAGGCCCCACTGCCTTTTTCGGCATAAAAAGCTTCTTCTGCCACGGGATCGTAGACCACTCCCAAAACCGGCCGACCACCCTTCATGAGCGCCACGGATACGGCGAAATAGGGGATGCCGTGCACAAAATTGGATGTGCCGTCGATGGGGTCGACGCACCAGACACCGTCATGGTTGTCCTGCCAGAGCGCCTTCTGTCGCGCTTCCGACATTTCCTCCCCGAGAATGGGGCAGTCGTGGATTTTGGAAAGGGCTGCAACCAGCGCTTCCTGGGCCGCCAGATCGGCCTGGGTGAACAGGCTGCCGTCATTTTTCCGGTCATGGGCCACCTTGAGGTAGCGCGGCATGATTTCCGAATGAGCGACCGACTTGACGACCTGGATGAGCGATTCAAGCATGAGGCTCATGATAGCATGAGGGCCTTTCATGTCCGGCACTTCCAGATCAAGTGGCCCTGCCGCGTTTCTACATCGACGTGCCGCTGGTAATGACCGGCGAGTACGAACTGCCACCTGCCGTGGCGCATCATGCGCTCAAGGTCCTGCGCCTCAAGACCGGTGACGCGCTCGTCCTGTTTGACGGAACGGGAGGGGAGCATTTGGTGCGCGTCAGCCGCGCGGCCGAACGCCAGGTCACGGTGACTCCGGAATCATTTCAGGCACGTGAAGCGGAATCGCCATTGTCCCTTTGGCTCGGGCAATCCCTGTGCGCCACAGACAAAATGGACTGGATCCTGCAAAAGGCCGTCGAGCTGGGGGTGTCCCGCTGCAGCCCGCTGCAGGCGGAGCGCAGCGTGGTGCGCCTGGATGAGGCGCGGGCCGGGCGACGGCTGGGGCATTGGCAGAGCGTCATTGAAGCGGCCTGCGAACAGTCTGGCCGCAACCGGATACCCCGGCTGGACCCCGTGCAACCCTTGCGCGGATGGCTTGCCCAATTGCCGGAAAGCGGGATGCGGCTGATGCTTTCTCCCCGGGGGGATGCTTCACTGGAGACGCTGGCCCCCCCAGAGGGCCCTGTCATCCTGCTGGTCGGGCCCGAAGGCGGGCTCTCCGAAGAGGAGGAGCGCGCCGCCCGGACTTCAGGCTTTCTGTCACTGCGCCTGGGGCCGCGGATTTTGCGCACGGAAACCGCGGCCCTGGCCCTGGTCTCGGCACTGCAGGCCCGGTGGGGCGATTTTGTCGAAGAACGGACCCGCCACCCGCTATAATCGGCACATGACCCGATCCGACTCCTTTGTGAACTGGTTCCGCTCGGCCGCGCCCTACATTAACGCGTTCCAGAACCGCACCTTCGTGATCGCCTTCGGCGGCGAGGTGGTGGCGGACGGAAAGTTCATCGCGCTCACCCACGACCTCAACCTGCTGGAAAGCCTGGGCGTGCGCCTGGTGCTGGTGCACGGGGCGCGCCCGCAAACAGAAGCGCGGCTCAGTGCCCGCGGCGTCCAGCCCCATTACGTCAACGGCACGCGAGTGACCGATGCGCTGGCCCTGAACTGCGTCATCGAGGCGGCAGCCACGCTCGGGTTTGAAATCGAGGCCTTGCTGTCCATGGGGGTGGCCAACTCTCCCATGGCCGGGTCGGCCATCCGGGTGGCCAGCGGCAACTTTGTCATGGCACGCCCCATCGGTGTCGTGGACGGGGTGGATTTCCAGCATACCGGGCTGGTGCGCAGGGTCGATGCCGAAGGTATCCGGCGCCGTCTGGACGACGAGGAGATCGTGCTGTTGCCGCCCCTGGGCTATTCTCCCACCGGGGAGATTTTCAACCTGACCGTGGAGGAAGTGGCTACGGCAACGGCCATCGCCCTGGGTGCCGAAAAGCTGATTTTTCTGACCGATACGCCCGGCGTGATGAACAGTCGCGGCCAGACCATTTCAGAAATGACGGCCCAGGAGGCGGAAGCCCTCCTCAAAAGCGGACAGCCCCAGCCGGAAGACGTGGCCTATTACCTGCCTTGCGCCGTGCGCGCCTGCCGCAGCCACGTGCCGCGCGTGCACCTGATTTCCCGGCATGTGGACGGTGCGTTGCTGCAGGAGCTGTTCACACGGGAAGGGGTGGGCACCATGGTGATGCGCGACACCCACGACATGCTGCGCCCGGCCACCCTGGAAGATGTTCCAGGTATCCTGGCGTTGATCGAACCGCTCGAAGCGGACGGCGTGCTCGTGAAGCGCAGCCGGGTGTTGCTGGAAGGGGAGATCGACCGTTTTTCAGTGCTGGTTCACGAAGGCCGGATCATCGGGTGCGTGGCGCTGTACCCGTTCCCCGGAGAAGAGGCGGGCGAACTGGCGTGCCTGGCGGTCACCCCCGAATTCAGGAATCTGGGGCGGGGAGACCATCTGTTGCGGTATGTGGAACAGCAGGCGCGCGACCAGGGAATCCGGCAGCTTTTCCTGCTCAGCACGCGTACGGGACAGTGGTTTGCGGAACGGGGTTTCCTGGAAACCACCATTGAGCAGCTGCCCCAGGCCAAACAGGCGCTTTACAATTTTCAGCGCCGCTCCAAGGTTTTCGTCAAACAGATTCCGGACATTGCTCCAAAGGCCAAATAACCATGAGTCGCACCGTATACTGCGTCAAACTGCAACGGGAAGCGAAAGGGCTGGACTTCCCCCCCTATCCCGGACCGCTCGGACAGCGCATCTTCAACGAAGTGTCGGAAGAAGCGTGGAAACAGTGGATCGAAATGCAGAAAATGCTGATCAATGAAAACCGCCTGAACCTGGCTGATGCCAAGGCACGCCAGTATCTGGCGCAACAGATGGAAGCCCACTTTTTTGGCGAAGGGGCTGAACAGGCGGCGGGTTACGTGCCGCCTGGCGCCTGAGATCCGCTCAGGTCGTTACGGCACGTTCGATCTCTTCCACGGAGGTGTGGCGGACGTCTTTTCCCTTGACGAGAAAAATGACGTATTCCGCCATGTTTTTGGAGTGATCGCCGATGCGCTCGATGGCCTTGGCCGCAAACAGGATTTCGATCGAGTTGGAAATGGTCCTGGGGTCTTCCATCATGAAGGTGATGAGCTGCCTCAGGATGCCTCGGAAGGATTCGTCCACATCCCGGTCATCCCGCAGGACCTGCATGGCGCTGTTGGCATCCAGGCGTGCAAAGGCATCCAGGGCGCGCCCCAGCATCTGCACGGCAAGACGGGCGGCATGGCGCAAATCCACGGGGAGCGGGGCATGCAGGCGGTCCGATTCATGGATCAGCTTGGCCATGCGGGCAATTTTTTCCGCTTCGTCGCCGATCCGCTCCAGGTCAGTGATGGTCTTGATGATGGCGAGCACCAGCCGCAAGTCGCTGGCTGCAGGCTGGCGGCGTGCGATGATGTGCGTGCAGTCTTCGTCGATGCTCACTTCCAGGCCGTTGACGCGGTGATCGTGGGCGATGACTTCGTCGGCGATGGTCACATTGCCCATGTGCAGGGCTTCCACGGCCCGTTCGATCTGCTCCTCGACCAGCCCGCCCATCTTCAGGACCTTGGCGCGCACTGTTTCCAGTTCAATATCAAATTGCTTGGTGATGTGTTCAGTGGCCATGCTGATCTCCCAGACTATCTTTTCGAGACGCGAATGCCTTGCGCAGTGGCCAGGACGAGGACGTCGGCCGGGCGGCGGGCAAAAATGCCGCACATGACGACGCCGGTGATGGCGGAAAGGCGGCTTTCCATGGCCACGGGATCCTGCAGGTTCAGATGATGCACGTCCAGGATGACATTGCCGTTATCGGTCACGAATCCTTCGCGCAGCACCGGTTGCCCGCCCAGACGGGCCACTTCCCGCGCCACATGGCTGCGTGCCATGGGTATGACTTCCAGCGGGAGCGGAAAGTTGCCCAGCACTGGCACCAGTTTCTTTTCGTCCGCAATGCAAACGAACTTCTCAGCCACTGCCGCCACGATTTTTTCACGGGTGAGCGCTCCGCCACCCCCTTTGATCATGGCCAGGTGAGGCGTGATTTCGTCTGCCCCGTCCACGTAGACCGGCAGCTCGTTGACGCCATTGAGGTCGAAAACGGGAATGCCGGCCGCCTTGAGACGGGCCGTGGAGGCATCGGAGCTGGAAACGGCCCCTTCGATCCGGCTTTTGATTTTAGCCAGTTCCTCAATGAAGAAATTGACCGTGGAGCCCGTGCCGACTCCCACAATGGCGTCGTGGGGAATGTAGTCGAGCGCTGCGCGCGCGGCGGCCTGTTTCAATTCGTCCTGTGTCATGATGCCCTGTCCTCAGGCTGCCAGCATAACCGCAAGAGCACCGTGGCTCAACCGGTTTTGGGAATTGGAAGAAAGTTTGCTACCCTCAGCAGGTTATCGAGGCCTGCCTGACATGAAGAAAATCGATTATCTGGAACGCATTCTCAATGCCACCCGAGTCTATGAGGTGGCGATCGAAAGCCCGTTGCAAATGGCGCCGAACCTCTCGCGGCGGGTAGGCAACACGGTGCTGCTCAAGCGCGAAGACATGCAGCCGGTGTTTTCCTTCAAGCTGCGCGGGGCCTACAACAAGATGGCCTCGCTCACTCCCAAGCAGCTGGCTTTGGGGGTGATTGCAGCCAGCGCCGGAAACCATGCCCAGGGCGTGGCCCTGGCTGCCCAGCGCATGGGGGTCAAGGCCCTGATCGTCATGCCCGTGACCACGCCTTCCATCAAGGTGGATGCGGTGCGGGCGCGCGGCGCCCGCGTGGTGCTGGAAGGGGTCTCCTATTCCGAAGCCCAGGAACATGCCCAGCAGTTGGCCGAACGACATGGCTACACGTTCGTCCACCCCTACGACGACCCGGACGTGATTGCCGGCCAGGGAACCATCGCCATGGAAATCCTGCGCCAGCATACCCGGCCGATCGAGGCGATTTTCGTGGCGATTGGCGGTGGGGGGCTGATATCGGGCGTTGCCGCCTACGTAAAGCGCCTGCGCCCGGAAATTCGCATCATCGGGGTGCAGCCTCAGGATTCCGATGCCATGAAACGTTCGCTGGAAGCCGGACGGCGTGTGAAACTGGACCAGGTCGGACTTTTTGCCGATGGCGTGGCGGTCCGGCAGGTGGGCGTGGAGACTTTCCGCCTGTGCAAAATGCTGGTGGATGAAATTGTCACGGTCGATACCGATGCGATCTGCGCTGCCGTGAAAGATGTTTTCGACGACACCCGGGCCATTCTCGAACCAGCCGGCGCCCTGGCCATTGCGGGTATGAAACAGGTGGTCGCACGGGATCGCCTGCGGGACAAGAACCTGGTGGCGATTGCCTGCGGCGCCAACATGAATTTCGACCGGTTGCGCTTCATTGCGGAAAGGGCTGAACTGGGCGAGAAGCGCGAAGCGGTGTTTGCCGCAACCATCCCGGAACAGCCCGGCAGTTTCCGCCGCTTCTGCGAACTGCTGGGGAACCGGTCCATCACCGAGTTCAACTACCGTTATGCCGACGAGCGAGAAGCCCATGTCTTCGTGGGCATTTCAGTGGCTCATGCGGGAGAGGCAGGCACCTTTTTGAAATCCCTCAAGCGCCATGGCATCAGGACGCTCGATTTGAGCGACAACGAAATGGCCAAGCTGCATATCCGCCATCTCGTCGGAGGGCGGGCGCCCCAGGCCCGGCACGAAATGATTTACCGTTTCGAGTTTCCCGAGCGGCCCGGGGCACTGACCCAGTTCCTCAACAGCATGAGTGCCGGCTGGAACATCAGCCTGTTCCACTACCGCAACCATGGAGCCGACTACGGGCGGGTGCTGGTGGGGTTTCAAGTTCCGCCGGCCGACGCCAAAGCCTTTCGCCGTTTTCTGGACAACCTGGGGTATCCCTGGGTGGACGAAACGGCCAATCCGGCCTACCCCCTGTTTCTGGGGTAGGTCAGACGTTGCCGGATTCCCGCACCCACAGGGTTTTGACGTTGGTGAATTCCCGGATGCCCTGCGACGACAGCTCGCGGCCGAAGCCTGAGTTCTTGATACCGCCAAAAGGCAGGCGAGGGTTGGATTTCACCAGGCTGTTGACGTAGGCGCAGCCGGCCTCGATGCGGGCTGCAAACTGCTCAGCCCGGGTCACGTCGCGGCTCCAGACCGAGGAGCCCAGCCCGTAAGGAGTGTCGTTGGCCAGCGTCAGCGCGTCCGCTTCGTCGAGCGCCCGCACGATCAGGGCGACAGGGCCGAACAGTTCCTGCTGCCAGACCGGTGAAGCGGGCGTGATGCCTTCCAGCACCGTGGGCGCGTAAAACCAGCCTGGACCGGTTTCCGCATGCCCGCCCAGCAAGATCTGGGCGCCGCCGGATACGGCGGTGCGCACCTGCAAATCCAGGTGATCACGCAGGTCGCGTCGGGCCAGGGGCCCCATGGCCGTGGCGGCGTCGAAAGGGTCTCCCGTTTTCAGTGCGGCGACTTG
>JAGWTQ010000080.1 GCA_028868905.1 Betaproteobacteria bacterium | reverse complement strand
CGCGCCACCAAAACCCTGGCCCTGCACGCAGTGGCCGACCTGGATGCCAGCCTGCAGGCCGGCGTGTGGGGCATCCGGGAGCCCGACCCGCAGCGTTGCCCGCTGGCCAGCCTGGGCGAGGTGGATTTCATCCTCATGCCGGGCGCCGCTTTCGACCGTCAGCGTCATCGCATGGGCTACGGCGGCGGCTTTTACGACAAGCTGCTGTCCCGTCCCGAACGGCGTGCGATCACCGTGGCCGTGGCGTTCGTGGAACAGCTGGTGGCGGAAGTGCCGGTGGAGCCGCACGACGTGCCGGTGGACATCCTGGTGAGCGACGATGGCCTCTACCGCTGAACCCATGCGCCGCCATTCGTTCAAGGCGCTCTGGCTGCACGGGTTTCACCGCGTGGATTACAGCGAATGGGGTGACCCCGGCAATCCGCGCGTGTTGTTCTGCGTGCACGGACTCACGCGCAACAGCCGCGATTTCGACGCCCTGGCCGATGCCCTGTGCCGCGACTATCGCGTCATCTGCCCTGACGTGGTGGGGCGCGGCACGAGCGAATGGCTGCTGCACAAGACCGATTACGGCTATCCCCTGTACCTGTCGGACATGGCGGCCCTCATCGCGCGCAGCGGCGCGGAAAGCATCGACTGGGTGGGGACCTCCATGGGCGGCATCATCGGCATGATGCTGGCCGCCCAGGCGGGCACGCCGGTGCGACGCCTGGTGCTGAACGACGTGGGCAGCCAGGTGCCGATCGCGGCCCTGAACCGGCTGGCCAGCTATGTGGGCAAGCCCGTGGCGTTCGCTTCCATCGAAGAGGCGGAAGGCTATTTCCGTCAGGTCCATGCCGAATTCGGCGCGCTCACCGATGCCCAGTGGCGGCACATGGCGGTGCATGGCGTGCGCAAATGGCCGGACGGCAAATACCGCCTGCTGTACGACCCGGCCATCGCGGGCATGTTTGCCGGACCCACCCTGGGCGACATCGATTTGAGCCTGATCTGGAACGGCGTGCATTGCCCGACCCTGCTCCTGCGCGGCGCCCAGTCCGGCCTGGTGCTGCCGCGCACGGTGGCGCTGATGCGGATGACCCATCCCGACCTGCGCGTGCACGAAGTGGCCGGCTGCGGCCATGCGCCAGCCCTGATGGACGCCGCCCAGATTGCGCTGATTCACGATTTTCTCCATGAGCGCTGAAAAAGTCCGGCTGTCCAAGATCATGTCGGAACGCGGCCTGTGTTCGCGGCGCGAAGCCGACGACTGGATCGCGAAAGGCTGGGTGTCCGTGGACGGCGTGCCGGTGACGGAACTGGGCACCCGCATCGACCCGGCCCAGTCCATCACGCTCAGTCCGGCAGCCCGTCGCACCCAGTCGGCGCGCGTGACCGTGATCCTGCACAAGCCGGTGGGCTACGTCTCGGGCCAGGCGGAAGACGGCTACCGGCCAGCCGTGACGCTGGTCACGGCGCAAACCCATTGGGCCCAGGACCCGATCACTAAACCGTTCACGCCGGCCATGCTGTCGGGCCTGGCACCCGCCGGCCGGCTCGACATCGACTCCACCGGACTGCTGGTGCTGACCCAGGACGGACGCATCGCCAAGACCCTCATCGGGGCCGACACCGAGGTGGAAAAAGAGTATCTGGTGCGCGTGGAAGGGCGCCTGTCCCAGCAAGGGCTGGAACAACTCAATTTCGGGTTGTCGCTGGACGGAAAGCCGCTGCGCCGTGCCGACGTGCGCTGGCAGAACCGGGACCAGCTGCGCTTTGTGCTGCGCGAAGGCAAGAAACGGCAGATCCGCCGCATGTGCGAATTGGTGGGCCTCAAGGTCAGCGGACTCAAGCGGGTGCGCATCGGGCGCGTGCGCCTGGGGGAGCTGCCGCCGGGACAATGGCGCTACCTGGGGCCGGACGAATCGTTTTGACGGTGCAAACCAATCGGGAGAACAAGGCATGAACGATTATCGCGCTCCTTTGCGGGACATGGCCTTCGTGGTCAAGGAACTCCTGGGGCTGGCGCAAATCAGCCGGCTGCCGGGTTTCGGGGACGCCACGGACGACCTGTTCGACGCCATCCAGGAAGAGTCGGCGCGCTTTTCCGAAGGCGTGCTGGCACCGCTTAACCGCAGCGGTGATCTGGAAGGTGCCCATCTGACGGAAGGGGTCGTGCACACCGCGCCGGGCTTCAAGGAAGCCTATGACCAGTTCGTGACGGGCGGCTGGAACGGGCTCACCGGCCCCACCGAATTCGGCGGGCAGGGGTTGCCCAACCTGGTGGGCGCACCGGTGGAAGAAATGTGGCATGCCGCCAACATGGCCTTCACCCTCTGCCCGCTGCTCACGCGCGGCGCGGTGGAAGCCATCCGGGCGGCCGGAACGCCCGAACTGCAGGCGCGTTTCCTGCCGGCCATGGTGGCCGGACGTTGGACCGGCACCATGAACCTGACCGAACCCCAGGCCGGCTCCGACCTGGCGGCGTTGCGCACGCGCGCCGTGCCGGAAGGGGACCATTACCGCATCACCGGCCAGAAAATCTTCATCACTTACGGCGACCAGGACTTCACGGAAAACATCGTGCACCTGGTGCTGGCGCGCCTGCCGGACGCGCCGCCCGGCGTAAAAGGCATTTCCCTGTTCGTGGTGCCCAAGTTCCTGGTCCGTGCAGACGGCTCGCCGGGGGAACGCAACGACGTGCGCACGGTGTCGCTCGAGCACAAGCTGGGCATCCACGGCAGTCCCACCTGCGTGCTGGCCTATGGCGATGCCGGCGGTGCCGTGGGCTATCTGCTGGGACAGCCCCATTGCGGACTCGAACTCATGTTCATCATGATGAACGCGGCGCGTTTTTCCGTGGGCGTGCAGGGGCTGGCCATTGCCGACCGGGCGTACCAGGGGGCGCTCGCCTATGCGCGCGAACGCATCCAGGGGGTGCCGGTGGGCATGACGGAACGCGCGCCCATCCTGCATCACCCGGACGTGCGCCGCATCCTCTCCGGCATCAAGGCGCGCGTGGAAGCCTGCCGGGCGCTCGCCTACCATGCCGGGCAGATGCTCGACTGCGCCCATGCCGAGCCGGATCCTGCGCGGCGTGCCGCGGCACAGGCCCGTTCCGACCTGCTCACGCCCATCGTCAAGGGCTTTTGCACGGAGTCCGGCGTGTGGGCCGCCAACGAAGCGATCCAGGTGTACGGCGGCATGGGGTACATCGAGGAAACCGGCGCGGCGCAGTACCTGCGCGATGCCCGCATCACCACCATCTACGAAGGCACCACGGCCATCCAGGCCAATGATCTGGTGGGACGCAAGCTGCTGCGCGACGGTGGCGCCATGGTGCGCGCCCTGTGCCAGGACGTGCGCGACTCACTGCCCGGCCTGCGCGCTGCCGGAGTGCCGGAGTCCATTCCGGCAGCGCTGGAACGGGCCGTGCTGGCGGCGGAAAAAGCCAGCACGCACCTGCTGGCTTCGGCGGCGGGCCATCCGGGGGCGGTTTTCGGGGCCGGGGTGCCTTACCTGCACCTGATGGGATGGCTTGTTTCCGGCTGGCTCATGGCGCGCAGCGCGGAAGTGGCGGCGCGGGCGCTGGCCGCCGGCACGGTGGAGACGGATTTCTACCGCACCAAGATCGCCACCGCCCGGTTTTATGCGGAACATGGCATGGGCCAGTGCGACGTGTTGTGTGCCACGATCGTGGAAGGCGGTGCATCATTCGATGCGATGGCAGCCGCCTCGTTCTAGGAGGAACAATCATGGGCCGAATCGCAATCGGGTTGCTGGGAGGGTTGATGATGGCAGGCATGATGGGGGTAGCAGCGGCGGAGCCGTTTCCGGGCGCCCGGGACGGGCAGGTGGTGCTGCACGATTTCCGCTTCAATTCCGGCGACGTGATGCCCACCCTCACCATCGGCTACACCACGCTGGGCGAGCCGCGGCGCGACAGCCACGGGCGCATCGCCAATGCCGTGCTGCTGCTGCACGGCACCACCGGCAGCGCCAAAAACTGGTTTCTTCCCGGCCTTGCCAAGTCGCTCTACGGCCCGGGGCAGCCGCTGGATACCCGCCGCTATTTTCTTGTCATTCCTGACGGCATCGGCCTGGGCCGTTCCTCCAAGCCTAGCGACGGGCTGCGTGCGAAATTTCCGCACTACGGCTATCGCGACATGGTGAACGCCAATTACCGCCTGCTGACGGAAGGGCTCCAGGTGGACCATGTGCGTGCCGTCATCGGCACCTCCATGGGCGGCATGCAGACCTGGCTGTTTGCAGAACAGTATCCCGATTTCATGGACGGGGCCGTGGCCATCGCCAGCACGCCCGCCCCGGTGAGCGGGCGCAACATGATGTGGCGCCAGCTCATGATCGATTCGATCCGCAATGCCCCGGACTGGCAGGACGGCAATTACAGCCGGCCGCCGGAATCCTTCCTGCGCACCTGGCCGCTGTTTGCCATCATGACCGACAGCGCGACCCACCTGCAGGCGCTGGCCCCCACGCGCGAACAGGCGATCGCCCACGACCGCATGCTGTCCGAGGCGGCGCATCTGCTTGATGCCAACGACGTGTTGTACCGTTTCGAAGCCTCGGCGGATTACCACCCTGAAACCGGCCTGGGAAAAATCCGGACCCGATTCCTGGCCATCAATTTTGCCGACGACCTGCTCAATCCGGTGGAGTTGCAGGCACTGCCCCGGGCCATGACGCAGGTGGCGCATGGCACCTACCAGATCCTGTCGCCCACGCCGTCCTTCGGACACCAGAACCTGGGCCATGGCGCAGCCTGGGGACCCGTGGCGGCCGATTTCCTGGCCTCCCTTCCCGAACGGCCCTGACGGCGGGCATAAAAGCCTCCATGGACTGGCGCCCCTTTCCGGCTTAAAATGCCTCCCCTTCAAAAGGAGCGCTGTAATGAAGAAACTGCTGTACCAGTTTGATACGGATGCCTTGCCATCGGTGTTCGACAACGTGGTGGCCCATGACGGCGGGGCCGACCAGGTGATTCCCTATGGCAGCGTGAGCCCGGAAAACGTGGGCGGGCTGGTGGAAGGGGCCATTTTCACGCGCGCTCCCAAGGACAAGAAGAACACCGCCATTTTCGTGGGTGGTGGCAACCTGCTGGCGGGCGAAGCGCTGTTCCAGGCGGTCCAGAAAAAGTTTTTCAGCAATTTCCGCGTGTCCCTGATGCTCGACAGCAATGGCGCCAATACCACGGCGGCCGCCTGCGTGGCCTGGCTGTCGCACGGGCGTTCTCTGCAGGGCATGGAAGCGGTGATCCTGGCCGGCACGGGCCCTGTGGGCCAGCGCGCAGCCGTGATGCTGGCACAGGAAGGCGTGCGCGTGACCCTCACGGGTCGTCAGCTGGACCGCACCCAGGCCACCTGCGATGCCATCGCCCAGCGTTTCGGCGTGACGGTGCACGCCCTGGCGGCGCCTGACCTGGCTTCGCGCGCAGCCGCGGTGCAACAGGCCGACATCATCGTGGGCACCGGGGCAGCCGGCGTCGTGCTGCTGGAAGAAGGCCAGTGGAAGGACCTGCCCCGGCTCAAGCTGGTGGCCGATGCCAATGCCAGTCCGCCCGCCGGCATCGCCGGCATCGACCTCATGGACAAGGCGCGCGAGCGCCATGGCAAGCTGGCTTTCGGGGCCATCGGCTTTGGCGCGCTCAAGCTGGCACTGCACCGTGCCTGCGTGTCCCGCCTGTTTGAACAGAACGACCTGCGCCTGGATGCGGCGGAAATTTACGCCATCGCCA